>DASUBU010000145.1:0-21759 GCA_035763125.1 Ktedonobacterales bacterium | reverse complement strand
GGCGACAAAACGAGAGCAGTTCTCTTGTGCGAGACGGAACAGCAAAGCGGGACCGGTCGTGTCCTGTATTCAGGGCACACTTGTGAAAGCGGATGCCGCACCGTATAGACCCAGTACGGACAAGGAGATCCTTCGCATGGCCCAACAGTCCACGACTACTTCCTACGCCGTTGTCCGCGAGCAGGGAGAGCGCTGGAACCCCAGCCTGCCCATGCGCCAGCAGGAGCAGTGGGAGGCCCACGCGGCGTTCATGGACACGCTCGCCGACGAGGGCTTTGTCGTCCTGGGCGGCCCGCTATGGGGCGGGGACCGCCACAAGGCCCTGCTCATCGTCGCGGCCGACAGTGTGCAGGCCATCGAGGACCGGCTGGCGGCCGATCCATGGACGACGCTGCGGATATTGCGCACGGCAGCCATCGAGCGCTGGGAGATCCTGCTGGGCACGTTATGAGCGCGGGCAGGGCAGTGAGCCGCTGAGCCGCGCGTACACAATCCAACGCTACGGCATCGGCTCGCCGCCTGTGACGCTCAGCGCGCAGCCGTTCACGTAGCTGGCCTCTGGCGAGGCGACGAAGACGAAGGCCGCGGCGCCAGCTCGGCGGACTGGGCGGGCCGCTGCTCGGGATCGTCACTGCCGAAGGGAATCGGCAGTGTACGGTGCTCGCGAGGAGGTTGCCCATCTGTCTCCACGCGCCCCCGCATGCTACACTCCATTCATGCCGCCCTCGCCGCACGCTCACGCTTGCGGCATCGCCGGCACGATTGTCTTTGCTCTTGGCCACGCGCTTGCCAGCAGCACAAGGAGTCTCCCGCATGCCAGAGCCGCGCACCCTGACGCTCGACGATCTCTTCGCGATCGAGCACGTCTCCGATGCTCAGGTCAGCCCCGATGGCAAACAGGTGGCGTATGTGGTCGGGAAAGACCATGCCGCCAGCGAGTATCACACCCCGGCAGCGAGCATCTGGCTCGTCTCCAGCGACGGCTCGGCGCCCGCGCGGCGCCTGACCTTCGGCCCGCACGCCGATACCATGCCGCGCTGGAGTCCTGATGGCACGCGGCTCGCCTTCCTCTCGGATCGCGAGAAGGCCGATACGCCGCAGGTCTACGTCATTCCACTGACCGGCGGCGAGGCGCGGCAGCTCACTCACGCCAAGGCCGGCGTCGCCGAGCTGAAATGGAGCCCCGATGGCGCGCGGATCGCCTACGCCGCCACCGATCCAGAGAGCGAGGAGCAGGAGAAGCGCAAGAAGGAGCGCGACGACCGCATCGTGGTGGATCGCGACTACCACTTCGCGCGGCTGTGGGTGATAGACGCGGCGGGCGGCGAGCCAACCGCTATCACACCGGCAGAGTACCAGGTGCGGGCCTTCGCCTGGTTCCGCGACGGCTGGGCGCTCGTGACTAGCCCGACCCCCAAGGAAGACGACTTCATGCTGCCGTGGACGGTGCGCTACGTGCGGAAGGGCGATGCCGCAGCCGAGACGCTGTGGGAAGGCAACTACGCGATCGACGTGCTGGCCGCCTCGCGCGACGGGCAGTCGCTGGCGTGGCTGCACGGCGGCGCGCTAGGCGAAGAATCCGCCGACGAGCTGTGGGTGATCGAGCGCGACGGTGCGCCGCGCCTCGCTGCGGCCGACTACAGCGGCGGCATGATGTGGATGGGCTGGCTGCCAGATGGTGACTCGCTGCTGGTCACGGCGGCCGCGGGCACGCGCGTGGCGTTGGGCCGGCTGGACGTGGCGAGCGGCACGTTCGAGACGCTGTTCTCGGACCGCACGATTCACTACTTCCTCACGCCGCCGGGCGCCAGCGTCAGCGCGGACGGCCGTACGCTGGCCTGTGTGCTCTCCGAGGGCGACCGTCCTGCTGAGGTCTGGGTGGGGGCGCCGGGCGGCGAGCTGAGGCAGATCACAGACGCCAATCCGGGCCTGCGCGAGGTGGCGCTGGGCAAGGCCGAGACGATCCGCTGGCGCGCGCCAGATGGCCTGGAGATCGAAGGCGTGCTGGTCTATCCAGTCGGCTACCAGGAAGGCACACGCTATCCGCTGATCGTGCAGATTCACGGCGGGCCAACCGGGGTCTGGTCGGAGAGCTTCATCGTCGCGGCCTGGCACGACTGGGCACAGCCGCTGGCGGCCCGCGGCTACGCGGTGCTGATGCCCAATCCGCGCGGCAGCGCCGGGCGCGGGCGCGAGTTCGCCTGGGTCAACCGGCGCCGCTGGGGCATCGGCGACCTGGACGACGTGCTCTCGGGTGTGGACGCACTGGTCGCGCGCGGGCTGGCCGATCCGGAGCGGCTGGGCGTCGGCGGCTGGAGCTATGGCGGCTATCTGACGTCCTGGACCATCGGCCATACCAATCGCTTCAAAGCGGCCGTCGTCGGTGCCGGCGTCACCGATCTGCTGAGCTTCCAGGCGGCCGACATCCCGAGCTGGCTGCCGGGACAGATGATGGTGGCGCAGCCCTGGGAGGACCAGCAGATCTACCTGCAGCTCTCGCCGATCACCTACGTGGGCGAGGTCACAACGCCGACGCTCATCCCACACGGCGAGGCCGACGAGCGGGTGCCGCTGGGCCAGGGGAAGGAGCTGTACGCGGCGCTACGGGCGAGGGGGGTGCCGGTCGAGATGGTAATCTATCCGCGCGAGGGTCATCTGATCTGGGAGCTGGCGCACCAGCGCGATCTGCTGGAGCGCGTGGTCGAGTGGTACGACCGCTGGCTGAAGCGCTCGGAGTAGCGCACACGTGCCGGTTTCGCTGCGACTGTGTGGCAAACTGATAGCTGCGCCACTTCCAGACGACGCCAGCGCCCAACCGGACCTGATATGCCGAATAGATGGTGTAAAAGATGATCGCGGCGATGGTGGCGCCGTGCAGCGCCACCATGCCCAGGGGTAGCCGTGTCAAGGGGAGACGAATGAACATGCCCCTTCTCGCGTCTAGCGCGGCGAGAAGGGGCATCGTAAGCCGGGGCGCATCTAGGACGACGAGACGGCCCCGGTCGAGTCGAAGCAACATGGAGGAGATGGCGGGCAGCTACGCCAGGGCGGCCTGGTGCTCGCGGGCGGCGATCAGGTCGCCGGTGGTCGCAGCGTGGCCCACAACGGGCGTCTTGCGCCCGGCTGGCAGGCGCTGGGCCAGGCCGGTAACGATCAGCGGCAGCAGCATGCCCGGCTCAGCGCCGAGCACAACATGCCGCTCGCCCGGCGCCAGGGGCCGGGGCGCGCCGAGTGTCACGCTGCCAGCGAGGGCAGGGGTCGCCAGGCCGAGCGCGGCCGCCACGTCACGCGCCTGCGCCAGCAGCGCGCCGGAAGCCGCCTCACCCGCGCGAATCACGCCGAGGCGCGCAGCGCCGGACAGCAGACGAGCCAGCGCCATCACATCGTCGGCGGGGTCGAGCGTCAGCGCGTGGCCGTGCGCCCGCGCGGCGACAAGCGCGGCGCCGAAGGCGCTGGTGCCCAGATCGGGCGTGAAGATCCGCACGCCAGCCGCCGCCGCGGCCTGTAGCACGCCCTTGCGCGGGGCGCGCGTGGGGAGCAGCTCGCCGAGCGCGTGCCACAGATCGGCGGTCGTGCCGATGGCGGCGGCATCCAGCTCGTCGAGGAACGCGGCGAAGAATGCGGCAGCCGCCTCTCGGCCGCCGTCGCTGGCGATAGGTCCGTGCTCGCCGGCGAAGTGGACATGGCCGAGCGCCTCGTAGAGGTCGGCAAAGAGGTCGTCGGCGGAGGCAATCACCACGTCGGCATAGCGCCGCTCGATGGCATAGACCAGTGTCTCGCGCAGGCCCTCGGCGATTACCGGCTGGGCCAGCGTCAGGGCGATAGTCGCCTGCTGATCGCGGGCCAGCGCCTCCCAGGCCGCCAGCGCGGCGCCCAGTTGCCGGCCGGGGCCGGCGGTGGCGGCGAGCTTATCGAGCAGACCGCTGATCGAAGCGGTCGGATTCACCTGAATTGACTCGGCGGCAGGCAGTGTCCGGCCGTCAAGGCCGAGCGGCGCCTCACTCGCACCGGAGAGCGCGATGATCTTCGCGCCATCGCGCGCGCGCGGCTCGCAGGCAGCCTCCTCGCCGTAGGTGCCCAGATCGGGCGTCACACCATACTGCGGCCAGAGCATGCGCCCGGCCGGGGCGTTGGCGGGAGCGCCATCGTCTGCGCGGCTGGTATGGCGGGCCAGGGCAGCCTCGCGCACGCCATCGAGCTGCGCGGCGGGTGCGTCTGCGATGGCGGGCTCTTTGCTGACGATTCCAGCGGCCAGCCGGGCCTCGGCCGCGGCAATCAACTCATCGGTGGCGCCGAGCTTGCCGTGGTGCGGGCCTTTGAAGGAGAGACCGCGCTGCACCAGCATGCGATCCATCTCCTGCACGTCAAAGGCGTTCTTGATGTAGTCAATCGCGAGCTCGTGGTCGAAGTTCTTGCACGAGAAGACGTCCATCGTGAAGTAGTCGAGCTCGGGGAAGGTGTGGATGGCGATGTGGCTCTCGGCAATCACCACGATGCCGGAGACGCCCGAGTAGGCCGGGTCGGGGGCCTGATACTCGAACATGTACGGGCCGCCAATCTTCGTCATGCCAATGGCGGCGGGGTAGTCGTTGAGCACCTGCTCAACAATCGTACGGTCGGCAAGCTTCTTCGTGTCGCAACGGGTACCATCAATAATCAGGTGAGGTCCAAACACTCCACGCTCCAGTTCTGCGGCGTGGCGCCGCTAACTGTCTCCGCTCTGGAAACAGGCAATGTACCAGCTCAGGTAGGTCCCAACCAGTGTTCCACGCGCATAGCGAACAGCGCGGGAACTCTCGACCGTACTCATACAGTGCCTTTCTGTGCCGTCGAACTCCCTACCCAAACGGCGCACTCCGGCGAGGCGTGGGGCTGGAGGGCCGCGGAGCGCCCAGATATAGACGGTCCGAGGAGGCGGTTCGAGGTGCAGTGCCGGCGCGCACGACCTGCTCGTGCGCAGCCTTACGAATATACGTTTTGGGGGGCCGAAAGTCAAGGTCATGGGTAACGATTCCCGCCTGCCATGAGGCCCGTTGGCAACGGCACTTGCGCCATACGACCGATATTGAATAGCATGGCGGCGCGGGTAACATAAAGCAGATGCCCGCAGATGAAACGCCGGCGTAGTCGGCCGTGCGGGCGGAGGAGCGCACAGTGCTGGCGGAGACCTTCGTCCACCATTGCGAGCTCTTCGCTCAGCGTGTGGCGCCCTAGTCCCGCTCGGCATCCACTCCCGGCTGTAGTGGCAAGGCCCGCCTTGCCCCCTGCCCGCCGGCCATCCCTTCCTGGCGGCTATCTCCGCTCGCGCAGCAGCGCCTCCGCCCGCAGCAAATCATCCGGCGTCGTCACCTTGACGTTGTCCGGCGAGCCAGCCACAATGACGACACGATGGCCGGAGCGCTCGAACGACGCGGCGGTGTCGGTCCCCTCGAAAGCCTCACGTTGGGCCTGGTCGTAGGCATCGAGCAGCGCGCGCGCCTCGAAGGCCTGCGGAGTCTGCGCGCGCCACAGTCCCGCCGCCGGCACCAGCGCGGCGAGTGTGCCGTCGGGAGCGAGGCGGACGAGCCGCTCGTTAGGGGCGAGCGGCGTGCCGAGCAGTGCGCCGCCATGCGCGCGGGCAGCGGCAGCCAGCGCGTCTATCTCGGCGGCGGTGACGAGTGGACGTGCGCCGTCGTGGATCAGCACCACGCCAATCTCGCCACTCATAATGCGCGGACGCAGCGCCGCCAGTGCGCGCTGCTCCGACTGGTGGCGTGTCGCGCCGCCGGCAATCACGTCCAGCAGACGCGCCGCCACCTGCTCGGCGGCCAGCGCACGCACCTGCGCCACCTCATCGGCCTGCGCGACCAGCAGCAGCTCGTCCACGGCGGTCGCGCGCGTGAACGCGGCCAGCGTGTGGGCGAGCAGTGGCCTTCCGGCCAGCGACAAGAAGACTTTGTTGCGATCGGCGCGCATGCGCGAGCCGCTGCCAGCGCACAGAATCACGGCGACGGCGCGCGGAGCCGAGGCCTGGGATACGGTTCCAGCGAAGCGATTCATACAAGCTCACAATTGGCGAGGTTTCTCGCGACTCCGTGTATCAGATGCCTGCGGCCCAGGTGGCCGGTGCATCGTCACGCTGTTCGGCGTGTCACTGCGCGCGGCGAGCGGCCATGATGTCCCATGCGATACAATACGCGGACATGCCTGGCGCGTCCACATGCGCGCCGCTCCCCAGGAGAGACCGCAGCTATGTCCACAACAACCGCTCGTACCAGCTCAGCCGCGAAGCAAACCGAGAAGAAATACGGCCAGCTCGCCATCGAGCAGGCCCAGCTCGAGCCGTGGCCGAATCCATCGCGCAATCGCGACTACGTGATTCACTTCGAGATCCCCGAGTTCACCTGCCTCTGCCCGCGCTCCGGCTATCCCGACTTCGCCACGATCGTGATTGACTACGTGCCCGGCCCCTCGATCGTCGAGCTCAAGAGCCTCAAGCTCTACATCCATACCTTCCGCAACGAAGGCATCAGCCACGAGGCAGCCACCAACCGCATCCTCGACGATCTGATCGCCGCGCTCGACCCGCGCTGGATGCGCGTGGTGGCCGAGTTCAACGTACGCGGCAACATCAAGACGACCATATTCGCCGAGCACGCGCACGAAGGCTACACCGGCCCGTGCCCCGAGTACCGCCGGCCGACCTTCACCGGCATCTAAGCGCATTGCATCGCTCGCGTCTTCCCCTCGCCGCGCACAGCGAGGGAGGTAGCGGGTGAGGACCCCGATGCTCTCAATCCATCGCGCGTGTGCGCCGCTCCTCCTTGCCCTCCGAGCCGGCGATTAGCACGTAGAGGAAGCGCAGCACGCCGGTCACGACGACGGCACCGGTCGCGAGCAGCGCCAGGAGTGCATTGCGCCCACGCGCATCGAGCCGCGGCGCAGTAGCGAGCTCCGCCCGGCGGCCAGCCAGCTCGGCATAAGTCGGCTCGGCTTCTTTGCGCTCTGCTTGCAGCTCTGGCGTTGTGTGCGGGGCGTGTTGCTCCGGCGGGCGCTGGGCCCCGCCTTCGCGCTTCGCGATGCTCTCGGCCTGAGGGAAGCCCTGGACAACCCGGCTGTCATCACCATGATTACCACGCTCGTGCTCATCTGAGATGTTGGCGAGTTGCCCGGCAGTGCCCGTGTCTTCTATCGAATACCCGGAGCCCGTGACGCCGGATTCGGCATACCTGGGCGGCAGCGTGTCGCCTTCGTGCTCGCGTCTCTCGTGACGGATCGCAGCGGACGTGTCGCGCATTGCCTCGGCGCCGCGATGCTCCTGGAGATCCTCGGAAGGATTACCAGCGGTGGGGCCAGCGGCGCCGCGCGTCGTGTTGTGGGCCTGCACCTCGTGCAGGATGGCGTCAATCGGCGCGGAGGTCTCGCGCTGGCCCGCTGCCCACGAATTGATCTCGGCGCCCAACAGCAGAATGAACGCGAGATAGTAGAAGAACGCCAGGATCACCACCGCAAAGCCGACCGTGGAGCCGAGGTTCCCTGGCTTGAGGAACATGCTCTCATAGATCGGGAACAGCAGCTCATACAGCACCAGCAGCACCGCGGCCACTAGCGTGCCGATCCAGACTTCACGAATACGTACGGGCCGGTTGGGCACGACGATGTAGATCGCGCCGAAGAGCACGATCCCGACCAGCAGCGACACGCCGAGACCGGCCGCCTGGATCAAGAAGGCGCCGACGGGATTGTCGCTGCCGATGGCCAGAACACGCAGAACGAGCGGCGGCACGACCGAGGCGAGCACGATCAGCGGCACGAGCACGGCGTAGAGCAGCAACATGCCGATCGCCATCAGCCGCTGGTGAAGCGCGTCACGACCGCGGAGCCGGAAGATCACGCCGAAGACGTTTTCGAGCGAAGTGAAGAGGCCCGATCCGCTGACGAACGCCAGCACGATGCCGATGGCCAGGCCGATGCCTGCGGTCCGGCGAAGCGCGCCGGTGGCGGCGGTGACGATCTGGCCGCCGTAGCCAGATTCCCCACCGGGCAGACTGTTTGCGAGAGCGGCCTCGAGCGCGCTGCGGCTCTCGGGCGCGATGAAGCTCAGGATCAACCCGCCAATCGAGACAATCGCCAGCAGGATCGAGAAGATAGACGTCAGGAAGACGTAGGCCAGCATCGCGGACCAGTTAAAGATCCAATCGTTGCTCATCTTCGTCCAAAAGGTAAGGAGCTTATTGAGTGCGCGCTTGACGCCTCCCTCACCACGCGCCACCTGGCTGGCTCGCTCCGGAGCCTGTTGCGCGGCTGCTGCCATGGGGTCCTCCCGGCTAGAGTCTCTGTTCTTTGTCCGTTTCCTCGCTCATGTATGGAGAGGGTTCTAACTCAAGTTTCATGCCAGCAGACGCCCACTCGTATGCTTCACGCTGCCTGCCTCTCTGACAGCCTTATTGCCAGACGGCCTGTGGAGTGGCACAATGCGAGCTGGAGTGTACCGTCCGGCAAGTGACAAGTGGCAAGTGGCAAGTGCACGGGGTGGGGAAGGTGAGGCGAGCGGTGCGGAGCGAGACTGTGGTCGAGAAGCGCCTCGCGGTGAAGACACCGCTCCGGGAAAAGCAGACGCGCCTGGCGGGCTACGCCACGTGGCTGCGCACGTGGGCGTCGTCGCCGTCCGGCCACATCTGGCTGGATGCCACGTGGGTCTGGCTGCTGACACGCGCGGTCTTCGTGGCGCTAACGGTGCTGGTGCCAGCGTTGCTTGTCAGCCACACGACTGCTAGCGTGCCCGATCCGCTGCATCGCTGGGTCTCGCAGGATGGCACACTGATCGCCGCCATCGCCGCACATGGCTACCATCCAATCTGGCTGGCGATGATGTGGCCGCTGATGCCACTGCTGGAGCACGCATTTGCGCCTGCATTCCATGGCGACGACGGCCTGGTGGGCCTCGCCATCGCGAACGCGGCGTTCTTTGGTGCACTAGTGGCTTTGCGGGCGCTGGCTGAGCGCGAGCTAGGCGCGGAGGCCGCACGGCGCACCGTCTGGTATCTGGCGCTCTTCCCCACCGCGTTCTACTTCTTCGCTCCCTACACCGAGTCCCTCTTTCTACTGCTGGCCGTCAGCGCCTTCGCCGCGCTGCGCGCGCACCGCTGGGCGCTCGCGGGGCTGCTCGGCTTTCTCGCCACCCTCACGCGCTCAGCTGGCGGGCTACTGGTGCTCCCCTTCGCGGTCGAATTCTATACTGCTTGGCGGGCGGGCGCCGTTCGCAAGTGGCAGGCGCTGTGGATCGCGCTAATCCCGGCCGCTGGGGCGCTCTATAGCGGCTACTTCTGGCTCATGGGCCGCGATCCGCTGGCCTACGTGCATGCTGGAGCATACTGGAGCCACACACTTCGCTGGCCCTGGGAGAGTCTGCTGGCTGGCTTCGACGGGCTAGGCAAGTCCGGCCATGGGGACGCGATCGCCGTGACACATCTGGCGCTGAATCTGGGCGCGTCGCTGCTTTTCATAGCACTGGCTGTGGCGACGCTACGCCGCTTGCCATGGAGCTATGGAGTCTTCACCGTCGCGGTGGTGGTGTATTTCCTCTCGCTGGGCGAGACCGGCACCTACTCGGCAGTCGCCGGAAACGGGCGCTACGTCTTGATGGCGTTCCCGGCGTTCATGCTGCTGGGCCTGTGGGGCGCGCGGCGGCGCGTCAACGAGCTGCTGCTGATTGGCATGCCGCCGCTGCTGGCGCTGCTGGCCGCGCATTTCCTGATGCAACTGGCGAGCGGCTGATCTGCGAGAAAAGAGACGTGAAATGGCGCGCGGGCGAAAAGCACTTCAGGTGATGGAGGAGCCAGCGGGCGGCGCTGGCGACGAGCCAGCGCATCTCGCGCAGGAGACGCTGCTGGAGGAGCCAGCGCCAGGCGCGCGGCCACGTGGTATCCCGTCGGCGATCACCTATGCCTCGCCGGACGGAGTGCCCGCCCCCGAGCACGACCTGAGCGACCCGGACCTGCCCTTCTGGCTGGCGCTCAATCGCATCAAGGGCATTGGCCCGGCGCGTTTTCGCCTACTGCTCGACGCCTTCGGCACTGCCGAGGGGGCCTGGCGCGGGAGCGTCGCGGGCTGGCAAGCGGCGGGGTTAGATTCGCGCACGGCCAGCGCCTTCGAGCAGCAGCGGCGCAAGATTGTCCCCGAGGCGGAGCTGGAGCGGCTGGTGAGGCTGCGCATCGGCGTGGTACGTATCGTGGATGAAGGATATCCACGCCTGCTGCGCGAGATCGCCCTGCCGCCACCGCTGATCTACGTGCGCGGGCGGCTGCTGCCCGAAGACGACTGGGCGCTTGGTATCGTCGGCACCCGCCGCGCGACGGCCTACGGCCGCCAGGTGACGGAGCGGCTGGCCGGCGAGCTGGCGGCCCAGCGTATCACGATCGTTAGCGGATTGGCGCGCGGCATTGACACCTACGCCCACACCGCCGCACTCAACGCACCCGGGCGGACCATCGCCGTGCTCGGCTGCGGCCCCGATCTCGTCTACCCGCCGGAGAACGCGAAGCTCGCCGCTCGCATCGTCGAAAGCGGCGTGATTGTCACAGAGTTCGCGCCGGGCACGCAGCCCGAGGCCGGCAACTTCCCCGCGCGCAACCGCCTCATCAGCGGACTCTCGCTCGGCGTGCTGGTCACTGAGTGTCCCGACGACTCTGGCGCGCTCATCACCTGCCGCTTCGCCGCCGAGCAGGGGCGCGATGTCTTTGCGGTGCCCGGCAACATCACCAGCCGTGCCAGCGCCGGAGCCAATCGTTTGCTGCAGGACGGGGCGGCGGTGGTGCTGGCGGCCAACGACATCCTGGAAGCGCTCAACCTGCACATGGCGCCTCAGCAGATAGAGCTGGCGCAGGCGCTGCCCGAGAACGACGCCGAGGCGCGCGTGCTGGCGCAGCTTACGACGATCGGCGAGGCGCTGCACGCGGACGAGCTGGTGCGCGCGACGGAGCTGCCAGCCGCCACCGTCGCCGGCACTCTGGTAATGCTGGAGCTCAAAGGGCTGGTGCGCCTCATTGGTCCGATGACGTACGTGAAGGGATGATCGGCCAGCGCCCCCGAAAGTCTAGCTGCCCGCTCGTATCGGGCGATCGCGTGTAACCTGGTCGCGAATTCGGTGAAGGTATCGCCGGTGGGCCGTTCTGGCCCCCAGACGCACACGACGTACCATAGAGCACCATGAGACGATCCGACCACGCCGTGCCGCCCGATTTCGTTGGCCCGCCCCTCCTGTCAATGGGCACGACTCGCCCGCCCCTGTTCCGAGCTATCAGACAATGGCGAGGACTCCGACGATCTTGCGCACGAAAGGCTCTCCGTGGCCGGGCGCCCCCGCGTTCGCCCGCGCGACGGGCACGCCGCGACCCGGCGGAGGAGTCGTGCTGCTCAGCCGGCGATCGTTTGATAGTCCGGTTTCACTGCAAACATCCGCAGACCACCGCGAAGGCCTGAACAGGTGTGTGGGAGAGGCGACATGCGAGAGCATTTGGGTAGTGCACCAGTCGGTGTGGTCATTGATCGGCCCGAGACCCTGCCAGCGGAAACAGACGAGCAAGAACCGCTGCTGACGCTCGTGGCTCACCGGCTGGTCAACTTCAGGACCCTGAGCTGGCCCCTTCGGTTGCTCGTCTTCGCGATGCTCGCCCAGCTCGTGCTGATTGGCATTGTGACCGCTCTGCATGATGTGCCGCAGCCGATGCTCAACATCTTGGTCGGCGGAAGCCACGCAATCGCGCTGCCCACGGTCGCATTCATCGTCGGTTTCGTCTCCTTCGCGGTCGCCTGGAGCGCCCTGATGACCGGCGCAATACACAGCCACTGGGTTGCGCGGTGGCTCGCCGTGATGCTGTTCGGCTTCGTTGTCTTCGTCGTGCTGGGTGACGAGACGGTCATCACCACCGACCCCACGACGCACGAGATTCTCTCGCCGTTCAGAGCCCAACTTCTGTGGCTGCCGCTGCTGGCGCTGCCGCTCTTGGTGGCGGCGTGGGCGCTGGTGGTCTGGCTGGTTCTGCGACGTCGGGCGCGCGCAGGACATCCTAACCGCGGCGGGACCTTCGCTATCGTCACATTCCTCGTGATGCTCGCCTCCATCCTTGCCTGCTTCGCACTGTGTGCGGGCTATTTGGGCCTGAGCGGGCGCGCAGAAGCGTTCCCCGCCGTCCTTGCCGACGAGCTTTGGCTGCTTTCCTATCCGCTCCTAGCCGCGCTGCTCTTCACCGGAACGGACTACGCCGAGTGGGGTGAGGCCCTTGCCGGGCGCCTGGCACGCGCGCGGGGCCGTGCTCGCGGAATCCGCCCGCTTGTGCTGCTCACCATGCTGCTCTGCCTGGCCATCCTCGTCGGCGTTCCCGCTCTCATCCTCGTTCCCGGCGTGCAGCTCGCCGGGAACAGCGCCTCAGTGCCGGGCCTGCTGCTGGGCTCCTTCCTGCTCGACCTCGTCCTGATCGCGACACTCGCGGGGGTGATGTGGCTCGGCCGCGTGCGCGAGTGGCCGCGCCTGCGCGTCACCTTCGGCAGTTTGCTGCTCTCGACGCTCGCCGTGACCTTCGCCGCGACCCTTGCGGCCCTCGGCGGGCCGCTCGGCATCCTGCTGGGGATTGCGCTGTGGCCGGTGCTGGGCCTTGTGCTGGTGATTCGCGGACGCCAGCGGCCAGGCACCGCGTCGGCTGCTGGGCTCTACTTGATAGTGGTTGGGCTCAGCGTGGTGGCCTTCGCCGCCACCATCAGCGCATTCGGCCAGAGCCCGGCCGCCGCGCTGGGTGGCGTGCAGCTCGCCGCGGCCCTGTTCACACTCGTCGCGCTGATCTGGCTGGCCCTTCGCGGCCAGCTCGACACTCGGAATGGCCGGCTCGTCTACCACTTCTTCGTGCTCAACGGCGGGTTGCTGCTGATCGGTGCGCTCTACGTCGTCCAGGCCAACGTGGGCTCGCTCTCCAGCGGCTTCGGCCTCATTCCTGCCGTGCTGACCGTGGTGGCGTTCCTGTGGGACTTCCTCACGTCGGGCGAAGAGGTGACCAACGTCGAGGGACGCGCTTTTCCGCGCAACACCCGCGTCCTGCTCTACGCCGGCTATACGATGCTGGTCTCGACGATCGTGCTCTTCTTTGCCCCGGTGACGGCCAATTCAGTATTCAGCAGCCAGCAGCAGGATCTCTTCTTCGTCTTCAACACCGAGCTGTGGCCGCGGTACGGGCTGCTCCTGCTGGGTGTGCCGCTGCTGGTCACGAGCTTCGTACTGAGCACGAGCCGCGGGCGCAGGGCCCAGCCCTCAGTGCAGCCCGCCGTGCCGTACCCACAGCCGTACGCGAACGTGCCCTACCCGGCTTATCCCGCCTACCCAGCTTACGCGCCATATCCAGCTCATCCAGCCTACCCAGCGCAGACAACCTACCCACAACCCTATCCCCCGGCGAGCCCCTATCCCCCGGTGGGCTATCCCCCACGGCCGCCCTATCCCCCACAGCCCGGCTACCCACCTGCCTACCCGCCACCGCCGATGCATCCGGGCTACGGGTATCCGCTCCCACCCACCCAGGGACAGCCACCCACTCAAGGACAGCCGCCCGCCCGCTGATCCGCTGGTGATGCTGACGCCCAATGGGCGGAGGAAGCCGGGGCGCGCTCTCCAGCCTGATGATCTCCGCCCGCGCTCACAGAACGCTGCCGTCCGGCAGGGGCACCTCGAACCAGAAGGTGCTGCCGGCTCCCGGAGCGCTCTCAAGGCCGACTCTGCCGCCATGCCCCTCGACGATCTGGCGGCTGATATAGAGCCCCAGCCCCAGGCCCACCCCCTCGCCCGTCGGCTTTATGCCCGCGACCCGGTGGCCTCGCTCCCAGATGCGCTTCTGCTCCTGCGCTGGGATGCCCGGCCCCTCGTCGCGCACCGCTACCCGTGCGACACGCGCACCGTCGCATACCATGCACAGCGTGACCTCGACCGCCCGGTCGTCCGGCGAGTACTTGAGCGCGTTGGTGAGGTAATTGGTGACCACCTGGCCGAGGCGGTCGGCATCTGCCTCGATCCGCAGGGGCGCCTCTAGCCCATCTGCATGCTCGATGTGAATCTCGCGCTCCGGCCGCACCGCGCGCTGCTCAGTGACCGCCTCCCACACAATCTCGGCCAGATCGCAGGGCGCGCTGCGGATCTCCAGCTTACCCGCCTGCACCCGCGCGGCATCTACCAGGTCGTTGACCAGCCGGGTCAGCCGGCGCACCTGCTGCTGATTCCGCGCGACGAGCTGGGTCACCGACTCGAGGGCCTCGCGCGAAGTTCTTGGCGGTCCATCAGGTGTCGCCGCGAGCAGCCGTTGTAGGCGGCGATCGGCCAGTTGGAGATTGGCCTGCAATGCGGTGAGCGGTGTCTTGAGCTCGTGCGTGGCCGTATGCAGGAACTCATCCATGCGCTGGTTGGCCTCCTGCAACGCCTCCTCCGTTCGCTTGCGCTCGGTGATGTCGCGCGCGATCTTCGATGCGCCGATGATGGCGCCGGAGTTATCTCTGACCGGCGAGATGGTCAGTGAGACCTCTAGTAACCGGCCATCTTTCGCCATCCGCACCGTCTCGAAGTGCTCGACGCGTTCTCCTGCTCGGAGGCTTGCGAGAATAAAGTTCTCCTCGTCGTGCCGGTCAGGCGGGATGATGCGGAGAATTGTTTTGCCGATCATCTCCTCCGCGGTGTAGCCAAACATTCGCTCGGCGCTGGAGTTCCAACTGGTCACGATGCCATCGAGTGTCTTGCTCACGATGGCGTCGTCCGCCGACGTCACGATGGCGGCGAGATGTGCCGAGGCCTCGTCCGTACGCTTGCGCTCGATCAGATCTGCGGCCTGTCGTGCCAGCACGTCGAGCAGTCGCAGCTCTCGCTCGGCCGGCTGATGCGGCTCGCGCCAATGCGTGGAGATCATGCCGACAAGCCGTCCGCTACGCGAGATCAACGGCGTGGACTGCACTGCTTTGATGCCGGAGAGGCGATAGAAATCCAGGTCTTCCGTGCCGACCATGAAGTCGCAGGTCTCCACATCGGGTGCCAGCGCCCGCTCACCCGTGGTCAGCGCGACGCCGCAGGTGCTGCCCGAGTCAACGCGCACCCACTCCCAGAAGGCCGCCGAGGCCGGGGCGAAGCCTTTCCATGCGAGCAGGCGCAGCTCGTTGCGGTCGGGATAGAGCATCTGCATGCTGCCCATGTCCGAGCGCATCACGGCGATGGCGGCGTCGAGAATCTGCTGGTAGAGGGCGTCGAAATTGCCTTCTTCAATCAATTGGCTGTTGATGCGCTGTATGAGCTGCATGTCCGCTAGCTCAGTCGCTAGCTGTGCCTCGCTCGCGCGCAGAGCTGACTCGATGCGCTTGCGCTCGGCTACCTCTGCTTCGAGCGCGGCCACCGTCTGCTGCAATTGTGTGATGGTACGCCGGCGCTCGCTCGACTCCGACACCGATGCCTCGCTCTGCCCCGGGGGCCGCTTCCGCACCGAGCTCGCGGCGGACTGGCCGCGAGCGCGCTTCTGCTTCACTGTGACACTCAGGTCTGTCGGTTTCGGTGCGGTGGTCGTCAAATCTCTTGTTCCTCGTGCTCCCGCGAGATATCTTCGTGGCCTCAGTGTATCACCGCCGCAGCGCGAGTACGCGTGTCGTGAGCAGATCGCCGCTACCGGCAACCATCTACCCAATCGCATCCCTCGTGCGTCGTGCGTCGTGAACCGCGGTGGGCGTTCCCCTCACGCACCCGTGCGAGAGTCACTGGTAGCCACTGTCGTGCCACCTGGCCGGTGCATTGCCAGCCCCTTTGATGACCCGCTCAGCCCCAGCCTCACCCAGCTCAGCCCTCCTGCTTGATCGTCGCAAGCGGCAGCGTAAACCAAAACGTTGAGCCCTGGCCCGCGTGGCTCCTGACGCCCAGCGCGCCGCCGTGCCGCTCGACAATCGTGCGGCAGATGTAGAGGCCCAGCCCCAGCCCCATCCCGGAGCCGTTCTGCTGCTCGATGCCGGGCGCACGGTAGAACCGCTCGAAGAGGCCCTCCTGCTGCTCCGGCGTCAGCCCCGGCCCGCGATCCGTCACTTCCACCCGCGCCACGCCGTTTCGCACCCGCACGCGCACCGTCACCGGCTCCTCCTTCGGCGCGTACTTGAGTGCGTTGCCAAGGTAGTTCGTCACCACCTGGCCGAGCCGGTCAGCATCCCCCAGCAGTGAAACCGCGCGCCGCGGCAGCTGCAGCACGATGGAGCGATCGGGCCATGCCGCTTGCTGTTCGCGGACAGCCTCGCGCACGATGTGGAGCAGCTCGCACGGCTCTAGCCGCAGCTCCAGCTTGCCCGCCTGCTCGCGCGAGACATCCAGCAAATCGCCAACCAGCCGGGCCAGACGACCCATCTGCCGTTCGGTGCGCCTGACGAGCATAAGCAGGTGTTGCAGCTTCTCGCCCAGGCCCTCGGGCAGTGCCTCACCCTCTTCGTTGAGTGCGCGCAGCCCGCGCTCGACCATCTGCACGTTCCCACTCGCCGAGGTGAGCGGCGTGCGCAGCTCGTGGCTGGCGATGCCGAGGAACTCGTCCATCCGCGCGTTCGCCGCTTCCAGCCCCAACACCCGAGCACGCTCCAGCCGCCGCCGCTCGGTGACGTCACGCGAGACCGCCACCGCGCCGACAATGGCACCCGCTTCATCGCGCAGCGGCGCGCCAGTAATGTTGACCACCAGCTCGCGCCCGTCGGCCAGGCGCAGGCGCACGTCCGGCGCGTTGGGGCCGGTCAGCGACTCGCCGCGCAACAGTTGAAACAGGCCCGATTGCTCCGCTGGAATTGGCTGGCCTTGCTCGTCGCAGGCCGAGATGAGCGCGGCGCGCTCCTGTGGCGAGAGCTTGCCGTAGTCCAGGCGCTCGTCCAATCCGAAGAGCGTCCGCGCGGCCGAGTTCATCCGCATCAGTTGCCCGTCGCGATCATAGATGAAGACCGCGTCGGTGACAGACTCGATGATGGTCTCCAGTTGGCTGGCGCGTTGCAGCGCTGCGCGCCGAACGGGAGCCGCCTCCAGGCGCGCGGCCACCCGGCTGAGCACTTCGCGCGCCGAGAACGGCTTGACCAGGTAGTCATCAGCGCCCGCCTCAAGCCCCTCGATTGTCGCTTCCTCGCCCGCCCGCGCCGAAAGCAGGATGACGGGCAGCGAGGCGGTGAGCGGGTCGGCACGCAGCGCGCCGAGTAGGCCGAAGCCATCCATCTCCGGCATCATCACGTCGGCGAGCACCAGATCGGGCTGATCGCGCCGAATCGCCGCCAGCGCCTGCGCGCCGTTGGCAACCGCCTCGACACGGTAGCGCTCAGAGAGCAGCCGGCGCAGATAGTCGCGCATGTCGGCGTTGTCGTCGGCCAGTACAATCCGCGCGCGTCGGCCTTCATCCGGCTGGGCGGCAGGGCCCACTACAGCGCCTGCCAGCACTAGCTCTGGTGGCACGTCCTCGCCGATTCCGGCACTGCCAGCCGCATCATCTGGCAGCCAGCGTTCCGCCTCGCGTATATAGGGCGCCACGCCCAGCGCTGTCGAAACTAGCGTGGGGCGCGCCTGGACACGCTCGGCGGGCAAATGGCTGGCGCCGGTGGGCAGCTCCACGGCCACGCACGTGCCGACCTGCTCCGCGCTTTCGACGCGAATGCTGCCGCCGTGCAACTGCACCAGCTCCTGGACCAACGCCAGTCCGATACCGCTGCCTTCATGGGTGCGCGCCCGCGTGCCCTCAACACGATGGAAGCGCTCGAAGAGCCGCGGCAGCTCCGCCGCTGAGATGCCCACCCCCGTGTCGCGCACCGCTAGCTCCACCGCACGCCCCTCATTGACCGACCGCACCGTGACGGCAATCGAGCCTTCCAGCGTGAACTTGAAGGCGTTGGAGAGCAGATTGAGCACAATCTTCTCCCACATCCCGCGATCCACGTAGACTGGCTCGGTGAGATCGGCCGGTGGTGGACAGTCCACACTCAGCGTCATGCCCGCCTTCTCGACCAGCGAGCGGAAGCTACTGGCGAGCTCGGCAGTATAGGCGGCGAGATCGGTCGGCTCGTAGACTGCCTGTACGCGGCCGGCCTCGATGCGCGCGAAGTCCAGCAACGTATTGACAAGCTTGAGCAGCCGCAGCCCATTGCGGTGGATGACGGCGAGCTGCGCTTGGACGTCAGGGGACTGGCGGTCTTGCCCGCCGGCAAGCAGGTCTTCCAGCGGGCCGAGCATAAGGGTGAGGGGCGTGCGAAACTCGTGCGAGACGTTGCTGAAGAAGGTGGTCTTGGCGCGATCAATCTCCGCCAACGCCTCGGCACGCTTGCGCTCCTGCTCGTAGGCGCGGGCGTCGGCGATCGCCGTGCCCACATGACCCGCTATCAGGTCGAAGAAGGTGCGGTACCTGGCATCCAGCACCAGCCGCGGGCTGACGCCGGCGACGAGCAGCCCAGCGAGCGCATCACGCGCCGGAGCGGAGATCGGGAGCACCAGCGCACGGGTGACCGGCTCGGCCCAGGGCCCGCGCAGAACCCGCTCGCCGAGCGCGCCAAGGTCTGAGATTTCCTCGGTATGGCGGCTCTGGAGTACTCGCGCGAGTGCCTCGGACACATCTCCCCCGTCGCCCTCCAAGCTGGCGGAAAGCGGAAGCGCCTGGCTCTGGGGTATCCCAGCCGCCCCTTGCAGCGTCGCTCGATCGCCAGCTTGATCGAGGAGATAGAGCGCCGCGAACGGAATGTCCTGCGGGTTCTCCCCAAGGGCTGCCACCACCTCGCAGCACGTTTCTTCAATGCTGCGCGCCTCCGCGGCCCGGACGCCGAGCTTGCGAAGCGTTTCGAGGCGTCGCGCGCCAATGACCTGCTCGGTGGTCTCGGTGCAAGGACAGAAAATGCCGGTCACGGAGCGGCCGTCCGCGGCGAGGATCGGGCCGTAGGTGAAGCGAACGTAGACTTCCTCGTGTGGGAGTCGGCGCGCGAAGAAGTACTGGACGTCCTCTGACCAGGTAGCCCGCGCGGTTGTGTAGACGCTCTCTAGCATCGGCCCAATCGTGTCCCAGATCTCGCTCCAGCACACACGCCCGGGCTGGCCCAGGTAGCGCGGGTGCTTCGTCTCGCCGAGGAACGAAATGTAGGAGTCGTTATAGAGCACGGTGAAGTTGGGACCCAGAAAGAGCACGATGGCAATGCCTGAGGTGAGGCAGAGGCTCACCGCTGCCCGCCAGCTCTCGGGCCACTGCTCCGTCGGCCCGAGATCAGTGTTCGCCCAGTCCATCGCGCGCATCAGCCGCGCCATCTCGCTATCGCCGGGGAAGATGCTGTCGGCAGCTACCATCGGCGGCGGAGACGCCTTCCCCGTGACCTGATCCATCTCCACTCCCGCTCCTCAGATCGCCCGCCCCGCATTCTTGTGGCTTCTCGCATACACCCGGCGCTTCCAAGTCGTGCCGCCACGCTGATAGCAAAAGCGGGGCCAACTCCTGGATGAATACTCAGCAGGCCAATGAGCATAACACGCGCAAACTTCACCCTGGCGTCGCGGCACCGCCCCCTCTCGCGGGTGGGAGAGGGGGGCCAGGGGGGTGAGGTTCGCTATGCGCGATGGACGGCTGGCGTGCTAGGCGTGCGCGCCGCCCGCGCCCGCCGATTCACCGCCCGCCGCGACGGGCTGCGCGTCGAGCGCGCGCGCCAGAATCTCGGCGATATCCTCTACGCCGAAGGACTCCTGCGCACCGACCGCCTTGATGCCGTCCTCGAACATCGTGATGCAGAAAGGGCACGCCGCGGCCAGCTCTTCAGCGCCTGTACTGATCGCCTCTTCCACGCGCGTGTTGTTGATGCGCTTGCCGATCTTCTCTTCCATCCACACCCGGCCGCCGCCGCCGCCGCAGCAGAACGAGCGGTTGCGGTTGCGGCGCATCTCCGTCACGCCGTTGCTGTTGATGACGTTCAGCACACGCCGCGGCTCATCGTAGATGCCGTTCCAGCGGCCAATGAAGCAGGGGTCGTGGTAGGTCAGCTTGCGGCGGTCGAAGCCTTCAGGCAGCTTAAGCGCGCCCGTCTCGATCAGCCGCGCGATGAACTCGGTGTGGTGCACCACCTCGTAGTTGCCGCCGAGCTGCGGGTACTCGTTCTTGATCGTGTTGAAGCAGTGCGGGCAGGTCGCCACCACCGTCTTGACGTTATACGCGCGCCCCGGCAGCGGCCCCAGTGTCACCGGCTGGGCGGCATTGGTCGGCGCCGCGGTGGTGTTGATGCGGCCAGTCGCCTCGCCCGCCCCGTTGTGACCGTTGGCCCCGTTCTGCCCGTTCTCCGCGGCAAGCTCGGGCTTGTTGAAGCCGTAGCCGTTGAGCACCTCGACGTTCTGCGTGGCGAGCATATACCACAGATACTCATTGCCGATGCGCCGAGCCGGGTCGCCGGTGCAGCTCTCCTCCGGCCCCAGGATGCCAAAGCTCACGCCGGCATGCTGCATGACCTTAGCGAAGGCCGTCGCCACCTTGCGGTTGCGCGCGTCGAACGAGCCCATGCACCCGACCCAGTAGAGCACCTCCACGTCTGGGTCCTCAGCCAGTGTCTTCACGCCGACCGCCTTCGCCCAGTCGGCGCGCGTGTCGTTGCTGATCTCCCAGGGATTCTGGTTGCGCTCCAGGTTCTGGAAGAGCGGCGTCACCTCCTGCGGGAAGTTGCTTTCCTCTAGCACCAGATAGCGCCGCATGTCGTCAATCTTCTGCACGTGGTCAATCGAGACCGGGCAGATCTCGACGCACGCGCCGCAGTTGGTGCAGGCCCACAGCGACTCGAGCGCGATCAGCCCGCCGACCATCGGCTGCGTCTCGGCGACCTCTTCGTTGCCCTCGTGGCTCACCAGCAGCATATGGCCCTTGGCGAAGAGCTCCTCCTTGACCGAGAGGATGATCTCCTTCGGCCAGAGCGGCTTGTCGGTCGCCAGCGCCGGGCAAACGCTGTTGCACCGCCCGCACTCCGTGCAGGCGTAGCCGTCCAGCAGTTGCTTCCAGGTGAACTGCTCGACCTTGTGAACGCCGTAGTCCTCGCGCTCCTCCAGATTCGAAATCGGATCGAGCGCGCCGATGCGGCGCACGCGGCGGAAGAAGACGTTGAAGGGCGAGGCGAGCAGGTGCAGATGCTTGGAGTTGGGGATATAGATCAGGAAGGCGAGCACCGTCAGTACGTTGCCCCACCAGAAGACGCTGGCAATGGTCGCCGCCGTCTTGGGTGGAACGCTGCTCCACGCCGACCCCAGCAGCGCGCCGAACGCCGTCCAGTCGCGGCCGCCGGAGGCGATGTAGGCGAAGACCTCGAAGAAGAAGAGCGTCGCCACCACCAGGAAGATCATGCCGAGGATCGTGAAGGCGTCGGCCATGCCGTGCGTGGCGCTGCGGAGCGCGCGCGGCCGCAGGACCACGCGGCGGAAGGTGAAGACGATGATGGCGAGGAACGCCATGATGACGAAGAAATCCAGCAATATGGCGAAGGGACGGCTGGTGACAACGGGCAGCGTGAAGTTGAAGCCCTCGGCCCACAGGTTGAGGGCATCGAGCTGGATGATGATGAAGCCCCAGAACGTGAAGAAGTGCGCGATGCCCGGCAGCGGATCGCGCAGCACGCCGCGCTGCCCCAGCACCAGCAGCACGAAGTACTTGACGCGCTCGCCGATGTGACCGAAGCGGCTTTCAGGCTGACCGGCGAGCAGCAGACGGACCAATGTCCGGATGCGCGCCGCGAAGGCTGCCCAGGCCGCCACCAGCACGATGC
>DASUBU010000144.1:0-51578 GCA_035763125.1 Ktedonobacterales bacterium | reverse complement strand
TCTCGAGCGGCGTCTGGTTGGTGACGGGCACCCACGACATGAACGACCCCGACTTCCGCGACGAATACAAGGCGATCGTGATTGACGATTACGCATGGATCGGGTCGCGCGCGACGATCCTGGCTGGCGTGACGATTGGGCGCGGGGCGGTGGTGATGGCTGGCGCGGTAGTCACGCGTGACGTGCCGCCGTTTGCCGTGGTGGGCGGTGTGCCGGCGAAGGTGGTGGGTGAGCGCAAGCTAAAGGACCCCGCCTACCGCATCGCGTATCGCCCTCTGTTCGAGTAGCGGCCTCGCGCGGGGCGCATCCATCGAGAGGAGATGCCCCGCACGGCCGCAAAGCGTTGAGTGGTCCGCCCAGCGCGCCACTCACGCTTTATTCGGTGGGACACACACTCGGCACTCGGGAGCGAGGCTGAGCCTCGACCGAGGTTGGTGCCGGAGTTGAACGTCTCAATGGACCACTTGAGCGGATCGGTGATGGGCAGGACGCGCATGTGGACAGGTCCAATGGTCCGAGCGGAACCTCCGGATATGCACGCCGTTGACCGCCGGCGTGTACCAACCCACCGCCCATAATGGCTTTGCCATGAACGCTTGAGTCGCGGACGCGACGGGGCGGAGTCGTCGGTAGTACATTCGCCCACGGCAACCGCTCACAGACAGACGCAGGCGCGGACCTCCATGTGGAAGTCCGCGTCGCGATGTGGCTAGCTTGTTACCGGCGCGGCCGGCGAGAGCACGCGCAGCCGCCTATGGGAAGAGTGGCTGGAGCGTCTTGAACCAGGCCTCGTTCATCGCCACCGCGCCTTCTGGTGTGGGGTGGATGCCGTCGGGGAGCAGGTAGGTTGCCGCTTGCGCCTTGACCAGCGTGTAGAGGTCAGGCCCGCGGAGCAATCCGTTGGCAGCCGCGATCTGGTCAATCACCGCGTTGAGCGCGCGCACCGTCCGGTCCACATGCGCACCGTCCGCGCCGGGGCGTTTGACATAGGGGATGTGGGCAAGGATCGGCACGTGTCCCGCGCCGCGGATGCGATCTACGAGCTGCTGGAGATTGAGCGCGAAGTGCTCGGGCGAGACGAACGCCAGCGCATCATTGGTGCCCCAGCCCAGCAGCCAATAGTGGATGTCGGGATTGAGCGCGAGCAGATGATCCAGCTCCTGGAGGGCGCCATCGCTGGACCAACCGCCAAAGCCTTCGTCGAGCATGGGCGGATAGCGCGCGGGCTGGGCGGCATGCACGTCGTCGGCGAAGGCGGGCACGTTGCCATCGAAACGATTGTAGGCCATGCCAGTGAGCGAATCGCCTGAGAAGAGGAACGTATCGTCCAGTCCGTGTGAGACGTCGTAGGCCTCGATCTCGTCCACCACCACGTACGGCTGGCTGGCCTGGGGCTGGCCTCGCGTCACCGTCAGCTTCACCCACGATTTCCCGGCGAAGGGAATCAGGTGCTCGCGGACACGCGCGTCATTGTCGGTGACGGTCACGATGGTTTGCCAGGAGCCGTCGGCGCCGTTGGTGCTGTCGGCCGATACGGCAATTGTGTAGTCGCGCGGCGCCATGCCATTCTGGCTCAGGTAGTCAAAGACGTAGTCGCTGGACCAGACTAGCAGCAGTTGGCTCGCCCCCGCGCCGACCTGGACGGCGCACCAGGCGGGCAGCGCCGAGAGATCGGTACGCCAGAAGCCCCAGTCGCCGTAGCGGCCGTCGTCGAGCGTCCCAGGGCCGCCGGGGCCGGAGTTGTTGGCCGAGCAGTACACCGGCTTGTTGCGCGAGAGCAGCGCGCCGAACGAGCCTGAAGGCTTGCCGTTTGAACCGGTACCTGGCGCGGTCGCCTGGCCCTTGTTGGCGGACCCACCGCCAAGACGGTAATGCGCGATCAGGCCGGCCAGCGCCGTGAATTGCGGCTTGGCCTCGCCAGTCTCGACATTGAACATGTCGAGCCGGCCATAGCCGGAGTAGCTCGCCGCGTCGAACTGCGCGGCAAACGCTACACCCGCACGCACCATGGCGGCGATCGCGTGCTGAGTGAATTGTGTGATGAATGTCGCCTCATCGCCGAAGGCGGGCGGCGGATTGCCTGGGGCGTAGTTCCACTCGGAGATGCCCACCGGCAGATCCTTGCCGAGCACATCGTGGACCATCCGGCGGACAGTGAGCGCTGCGTCGTAGTAGCTGTCGGACTGCGCGAGACAGTCGTCGCGGCTCTGTTTCCAGCAGGGATACCAGTGGAAGCTGACCGCGTCAGGTAAGACACCGGACGTCTTGACGCCCTCCAAGAAGGCGCGCATGAAGCCATTCTTGCCCTCAGCGTTGGAGGTGACGGGGCCGATGAAGCGTGCGGCGGGATTGATCTGGCGGAGCTTCGGGATGAGCAGGTTCCACTGCGTGAGGTAGTTCTCGATCGTCACGCCGGTGTAGTCCGGCTCATTGCCCAGCTCGTAGAGCAGGCAGCGTGGGCCAAGGTAGGAGACCAGGTGCTCGTCGTAGGCCGTGTTGAAGATATTGGGGATCACGCCGAGGCAGTTGGCGCCCGTCGCCTCGATCGTCGCCATGCGCGTCTCGATCACGCGGTCGCCAGCGCTATCGGGAAAGAAGCTGCGCATGAGCGTAAAGTCGGCGGCGTGAATGTCTTGCTGAATGGCCGGGCTGGTCTCCAGGTTCTTCGCGGACCACTCGTAGGTATCGTTGGTGCCGAAGAGCAGTGACGACGCACCATCGCGCCAGATCTGCTGGCCCGGCAACACGGCGCGCACCGGCGGCAGCGCGGGCTGCATCGCCACGCGCAGCATGAGACTGGCTGGCACCACAACGACGAGCACGAGCGCCGCGATGAGGCCGGCTTGCATCCAGCGCGGCCGGCTCGCCAGCCAGGGAGGCACGTCGGGCAACGACAACTCGGCGAGGCGTCGTGTCAACATGCGGGCGTCCTTTCATGGCACGGGGAAGCAAAGTATCTCATCCACGGAAAAGGCTACCATGCGGCAGGTGTTGAAGAGATTGCGACGGGCGTGAGGATGGGGTGATGGTTCGGCTGGAAGCGCGAGAATACGGATTCTGTATGGGGCTGCTACGCAATTATGCGTTCTATCGCCGCGGGAGGTATTTATCCGCACTTATGAATACGTGGTGATTCGCACCAGATGGTTATATGGTACACAATTGTTGTGCCCAAATGCGCGCGTCATGCGCTATTACACTGCGAGGGGATAGATGCGGTACATCTACCCGGTGAGCAGGTGAGAACCTGTGCACATCCGGTGGACAAGCTCGGTGTCTGCCACCGGTTTGTCACCGGGGTAATCACCACATTCACACCCTCAGGCTGCAATCTTTTAGAAGGTAGTGGGCGTGTCCGGCCGGCGCTCGCCTGTTTCCTCCCCTGGCCGGAATCGCGCGACGACGCGCGGATGCGGAGTACGTGGAGCCACTATCGGCCTCCAGTGCTTCGGAACCTCACGCGCTGGACCTCTGGGTCCAGTGTTACCCGGCGATAGCTATCGTCTCGTGGTTGACACAGCCACCTGCCAACTGCCATCTGGCTCGCTTTATGCTTGTCGTTGCGCGGTGAAGCCGAACGGGTGTGCGTGGGTGGACCAGAGAGATGCTGTCTTGGGTGTGGCACGCTCGCGGCGGATGGTAGGTCCGCGGTGGACGTAGACGGATCATAACGTGTGGATGGGTGTGGCAGTGGGCAGGGGCCGCGGGGCAGCGAAAGCCTCTCTCCACGTAGTGCCAGCCTCACGCTGGCAAATGGCGAAGCTTGCGAGATCCCAACCGATTCGTCTGTCTGCCGTCGAAAGCAATGGATGACGGACAGGCATGAGGTTGCTCGCGGCACAGATGGCGACCTGCTCAGTGGCGAGTAGGGACCGGTGTGTGCGATGCGAGTGAGGCGGATTCGACCGGCGTGTGGCAGCCGGGCAGGCCGAGCACCATTAGACGTTGGCCGGAGATCTGGGCGAAAGTCGTCCGGCGTACGGCATCGCTGACGTGTCCTGATGTGCGCTACAGAGAATCAGAGACACGACGGCTGGGAGAGAGGTGCTTGTTTGTGAAGGTGTTAATTGTCGACAGCGACCGCGACATGGTCGAGATGCTGACCAGCTTGCTGCGATCGTACGACTACGAGGTGCGGCGCGCCTATAGCGGCGAGCACGCGCGCTCGGAATGGCTGGCGCACGAGCCGGAGATGGTGTTGCTTGACTCGGCGCTGCGCGACGTTGACGCGGCCGCGATGTGCCGAGAGATGCAGGCCAAGCACGACGCATTGGTGCTGGTGCTGGCCGAGAGGGCCGACGCGCATACCGAGGTGCGCTACCTCGACGCCGGGGCCGATGGCTTCCTTGAGAAACCGTTCCTGCCCAACCAACTGCTCGCCCATATCAACGCCATCAAGCGGCGTGTGCGCAATTCGCTCAAAGTGCGCCCACTCTCGCTCGTCACCGTCGGCTCGGTCCAGGTGGATGCGCAACGCAACCGCGCCATCGTGCACGGTCGCACCGTGCATCTGACGCCACTGGAGACGAAGCTGTTGCACCTGCTGGCGGTCAACGCTCGCGATGTCTGCACGCAGGAGCAGATCGTGGAACACGTCTGGCGCTACGATGGCGGCGGCGAGAACGACAAAGAGCTCATCAAGGCTCACATCCGCCACCTGCGCCAGAAGATCGAGCCCGATCCCAGCCGGCCGCGCTATATCCTCAACGTGCCGGGAGTTGGGTATACGATGGTGGTGCCGGCGGAGGATATGGCGCCTGCGAGCAAGCCGGCCGAGGCGGCGCCAGCCGTCCAGCAGCCGCGCGCAAGCAGCTTCGCTCCAGCGGCGCACCTGGCCCATAGCCCAGCAATGTAGCACTCTTGACGTACCCATCCCTGGATGGGATACTGCGGAGCATGAACAGCCCGCTCCGCCGCGATTCACACGACACGTCGTACTCGTATTATCGGCCCGCCCTCTGGCGGGCTGATCGGCGGTCGCGCGCGGCGTAGCGTATCGAGCACGACGGCCCCACTCCCGGCCACGAGGGCAGGCAGAGGCGATTTCCGCCTCTGCCTTTTTGTTGCCCATCACGAGCGTTCCGGGATGACGGTCGTCACACCGAATCGGAGGCTTCCGCTATGCTCCGCTGCCGGGGTATCCGCGGCGCGACGACCGCCGCCGCCAACACGCCCGAGGCGATCCTGGAGGCGACGCGCGAGCTGCTGGCCGCGCTCACCGCAGGCAACGCGCTCGCGCCCGACGACATTGCCAGCGCCTTCTTCACCGTGACCGACGACCTCGACGCGGTCCACCCCGCACGCGCCGCGCGCCAGCTCGGCTGGGAGGGCGTCGCGCTGCTCTGCGCGCGCGAGATCCCTGTGCCGGGCGACGTGCCGCGCTGCATCCGGGTGCTGCTGCACGTCAACACCGAGCTGCCCGCCTCGGCGCTGCGCCACGTCTATCTGGGCGCGGCGACGGCCCTGCGTCCAGATCTAGCGGCCACCGAATAATAGTCCACAGACGTGGTACAGCGCCTCGTGGCAAGCGTGTGCTACAGTGGGGACATATTCTGCCTGGCCGGCGCACTGCACACGTGAAAGGAGGCCCGCAGATGCCCGTATCGCTTGCCAACTCACGGCTGATCTACGATGCGCTCAAGGCCTGCGACGTGAAGATCATCTCCGCGCTGCCGGAGACCTGGCTCGTCCACCTGATCCGCATGGCCGACGACGACCCCGACATGACACTGGTGCGGATCGCCAAGGAGGAGGAGGCCATCGGCATCTCGGCCGGCGCGCACCTGGCGGGTGTGCGCTCCGCCTGCCTGATGCAGAACCATGGCTTCCTGGCCGCCATCAATCCGATCGTCTCGCTGGCGCTGCTCTACAAGATCCCGCTGGTCATGCTCATCAGCTATCGCGGCTTCTTCGGCGAGAAAGATCCCTGGCAGACGCAGGGCGGGCTCGCCACCGAGCCGCTCTTGCGCGCCCTCAACATCCCCATCTGGCATCTCAACGACTCCACGGACATCCCCCGCCGGCTGTCCGACGCCCAGACGCTGGCCCATGCCGCGCTGCACCCGGTCGCCGTGCTGCTCTCGCGTGAGCTGATGTGGGAGGAGTAGAGACAATGGCCATGCTACGCGCCGACGCGCTGGAAGCGATCTACCCTGAGCTGCGCGAGCGTATCGTCGTCACCATCATGGGTGCCGTCGCCGCCGAGCTCTATACCCTGGGCCATCGCCCGACCTTCTTCTATCTGGAACACGCGATGGGGCTGGCCTCTTCCATGGGGCTGGGCATCGCGCTAGTTATGCCGGAGCAGCAGGTGGTCGTGCTGGATGGCGACGGCTCGCTGCTGATGAACCTGGGCACACTCAGCACAATGGCCCGCTACCACCCCAGCAACTTGCTGCACATCGTCTTCGACAACGAAAGTCTGCTCTCGGTGGGCGGCTTCCCCACTGCCACCGCTGCCGGCACCGATCTGGCCGGGGTTGCCCGTGCCTGCGGTGTGCCGCGCGTGCGCGAGGTGGCGACGCCCGACGCGCTGGCCGAGGAGGTCCGCGAGGCGCTGAAGGCCCACGCGTTGACCACCATCGTCGCCAAGGTAGAGGCGGTCGGCCCGAGTTCGTTCCACATGGACCTGCCGCTGCTGGAGAACCGCTTCCAGTTCAAGCGAGCGCTGGAGGCACTGCGAGCAGGGGCAACGCCGCAGGGCTGAGCGACAACGCGGCGAACCACACCCCTGCCCTCTGCGTACGGCACAGCATGTGTGCGGTAACTCGCGCGGGCCTCGACGAGCACGCGGCATGGCATCGAGGCCGCCGAACCACCACGTCGAGCTGCTGCTGCCGATAGCTGCAGGGCTCCGTATCACCAAGATTGCCGAGCACTCGCCCCCCCCACAGCCCGGGTCTCCACAGTCTAGAGCGCGACACGTGGACGCGGCGCTGATACCGTTCACGGCTCCCTCACGTGCCGGGGCTGTCGGCGTTACCCTCTGGCTCGGACTCGTTTCCTGCAAAGCAGGCGCGCCGCGACGGCATGAGCCACCGATCACGATGGGGCGGACGAATCGCCGCAGACGCGCGATCCTGCCTCTACCCCAGGTTAAAGCTAGTACCTTTAGCCACCCTTGCCCTTGCATATCTTGGCTGCGTGCCCCACGCATGCTACGCTGAGGGCTGCGCATCACCGCGTGTGGAAAGGAGGAGGGGAGGGCCAAGTCGCGCACAGGGCGCTATGTAGGGTGCGGTGTATCGCGGGCAAGAGAACACGTTGGACCATCCCGCATCGGCGAACCAGGCGAATACGCATCCGCCCGGCTAGTTGCTGTATTTCAGGAGGTAGACACGTGTCACGTCGCATGTACAAGGCCGGACTGCTCGCACTCGTCGTCGCGGCAGTCCTGTCGCTGGGCGTCTATTCCGCTCTACGAGCCAACACTCCTAGATCTCACGCTGAAGGGGATCTGGAGCTACCCGTGACTCATCAGCACTACAACTCGGTCGAGACGCATGGCGTAGCTGAGAGTGGTGGCGATCCGATCTCGCTTGGCTCGTTCAAGAACTCGGCCCCAACTCTCTGCTCCACCACGACGTCGGCAGACGCTAACGTCCTCACGGATTGCGAGCTAGGTGGGAATACACCGCACAACGAGACGAGCATCGCGGTCAACCCCACCAATCCGCTCAATATGATCGGCAGCGCCAACGACTATCAAATCATCGTTTCGTCGGGCGGTGCCGTCAAAGAGACGATCTACTCACGCGCACACATCACCTTCGACGGCGGCAAGACCTGGACGAATACCTCCATCGCCTTCCCCAACTACAGTGCCACAGGCGATCCGGCGGTCGCCTTTGACACCGACGGCACCGCCTATCTAGCGACGCTGGGCTTTGCGTTCTCGCAGGGCAATGGGTGCTGCATCAACCCGGATGTGTTGGTCGCACACTCGACCGATGGCGGCAAGACCTGGTCAACTCCTGTGCGTGTGGCAACTGGCACCGGCTCCTTCGGCAGTGTGGGCACCTTCAATGACAAGGAGTACATCGCGGCCTGGGGCCACGGGAACGTCATGGTGACGTGGACCGTCTTCAACGACGGCATCGGCGGGAGCTACATCAGCTCTCCCATCCACGACGTCGTCTCGCATGATGGCGGCAGCTCGTTTACCTCAGGTGTGGAGATCTCGGGCTCTGCGTCATTCTGCATCGGCGCGCAGGGCGGCACCGCGTGCGATCAGGATCAAGTCTCAGTGCCGACGGTCGCCGCCGATGGCAGCATCTACGTGGCGTTCGAAAACACGTACGAGACCACCACGTTCCGCGATCAGTATCTGGTCGTCAAGGTGGACCCGACCACCGGTGGGCGAGTGGCGGGCCCATTCAAAGTGGCGCAGCTCGTGGATGGCACCACCGACTATCCCATCAACGTGGACGGACGGCAAACCTATCAGGATAGCGAGTTCCGCACGTGGTCAGCCGGCAACATCACGGCCGACCCGACCAACGCCCAGCATCTTGCGGTTGTGTGGTCCGATATGCGCAACAGCACGCTGCCGGCGAACCCCGATCCATTCCAGGCGAAGACGAACTCAGATATCGTCGTCAGCCAGTCCACGGATGGCGGCGCTACGTGGTCGGCACCGACCGCGCTGGCCGCACCGGGCGACCAGTTCATGCCGTGGGGCGCGTACGACACGAACGGAAAGCTGCGCATCGGCTATTTCGATCGCTCGTACGACCCAGCTAATCACAAGTTTGGCTTCACGCTGGCCACAGAGACGTCCGTTGGCTCGCTGAGCTTCAGCACGGCGCAGGTCACCGATACGCTCTCCGACCCTACTCAAGGCACTCGTTGGTTCTCGGGTGGCGTCCCGAACAACGCGACGACGTTCCTCGGCGACTACAGCGGCATCGCGGCGACGCCCGGCGGCGGCGTGGTGAGCCTGTGGACCGATGAGCGCGCCACCGGCGTCTGTTTCCCCACTGGCGGCCGCTGCGGGACGGGCGAAAACGCGTACGTCGCGCTAACCGCGTAGTACGTCTCAGTGTGCAGCGGCGGCTGGCTGTCCGCCACGCGCAGACTGAGGGGCCGACTCTCTTGTAGGAGAGTCGGCCCCTCGCTCATTGTCCGATGTGCTTCCTCACGACTTGCCCACTGCCGTACGATGCGGCGTGACCGTAATCTCCGGAGAGTGGCGCAGCGTCTGGTAGACCACGCAGTAGCGCTCCGTCAGGCGGATGAGGGTAGCAAGCTGCTCCTCGCTGGCGTCGGTCTCCAGATCGAAATGCAGCGCGATGCGCTGGAACCCAACCGGCACCTCGGCGCCCACGCTCAGCGTGCCACGAAAGTCCAGCAGGCCCTCCGCGCGGACGGTACCCTCGCGTATCTCGATGCCGATGGCCGTGGCAACAGAGGACAGCGTCACCCCGGCGCAGGCGACCAACGCCTCCAGCAGCATATCACCCGAGCACACGGCCACGCCGTCGCCGCCCGTCGCCGGATGCAAGCCCGCCTCGACCAGCGCTCGGCCAGTTTGTACGTTGCATATGATGCCCTCGCCCAGCTTGCCTTGCGCTTTCAGTGTGATGAGCGCCGCCTCTGGCTCCGCTCGGTACTGCTGCTTCAAGGGGGCCTGCAAGGCACGTAGCTCTTCTGACTTCATCTGATACTCCTGGACGGAAAGCGGCTGGTCTGGCCAGTGCGGAGTGTGGCGTGCGCGATATGCGCCGTGAGCCACATTGTACGCTCTACATAAGATATCGCTACTCGTTGCCTTCTTCATTCGGCGCTCCGCTCATCCACAGCGCGCATTGCTCCATCGTCGGGCAGCCGCAGCGCAGGCCCTCGCGCAGCACTCGGCGCATCATGTGGATGCGCGCGAGCTGCGCGTCGAGCTCGGCGAGCTTGCGCCGTGCCAGAGCCTCCCAGCGCGCGGCGGGCGTGGTGCCTGATGGGAAACCCAGGAACAGCTGGCGAATCTCGCCGAGCGTGAAGCCGGCACGTTGCGCGACGCCGATGATACTCAGCCGCTGCAGAGCACTCGTCTCGTAGCGCCGGCGACCATTCACACGGCGTGGCGCTGGCAGCAGGCCGATGGACTCGTAGTAACGCAACGTCGAGCCGGGCACGCCGCTCTGCCGCGCAATGTCGCCGATCGTGTACGTGGCCTTCGCCTGTTCTCCCGCTCGCTCGTCCATACGTTTCGCAGCTCCCTCTTGACTTCAAGTGTACTTGAAGATTGTACGGTCCTGGGGCGACGGGGAGCTTGCCCCGCGGACCAGTATGTGCAGAGGAGGATCAAGATGGCCTCGAACGTTCCAATCGCGTGCTCGCTCTCGGCGGCCGAGCTGCGGGTGCGCGGACAAGAGGTAGCGGCGCTCTTTCGCCGCGCCACTCAGGTGCGCGAGCTGGCGGATGGCTTTGCGCTGGCGTTCCCGCCTGAGAGTGAGCAGGCACATGCACTGCTCGACTTCGCGCTCTTCGAGCGGGCGTGCTGTCCCTTCTTCAGCTTCGACATCCGCTTCCCCTCGCCGCACGATGCCGTTTGGCTGGAGGTGCGCGGCGAGACGGCGGAGGTGAAGGAGATGATCCGCGCGACCGTCACAGCCAGCGCGGTCAATGCGATGTTCGCCCTGGACGCTGAACGCTAGCGTGTAGGCTGTGGGGGACGGGCGCAGCGGAGATCGGCGGAACTGCTGTGCTTCGCTCGTCCGTCTCTCCGACTGCACGTCAGCCGCCGGTTGATGCACTCATCTTTGGCGCCGCGAGCACCGCACCGCCAGAGATGAGTGCCCCGCTCTCCCAGTGCAGAGCGCCATCGCTCGCGCGTAAGGCGAGCACGTCACTACCAGTACAGCGATCAGTGCGGCGACTAACTGGCCGGCATAACCTCTTGCAGCCTCGATCATCTGCAGCGCTCCCAGCTGCTTGACGGCTCCAAAATGCCCCGGGACACATCGCGGCCATTCTACCAGACATTCAGCAATTCAGGTCGGGCAGCCCTTGCAATGCGGGGGACGGATGGGGCATAGTCCAGCCATCGGTTGATGCACCTGCAGACGGAGGATGGCATGTCGTACAACTTCCAGCCCAACGTCCTCGCCCAACTGCTCGACGACCTCGATTCCGGCACGTTGCGGATCGTGGACCTCACCACACCGCTGGGGCCAGACACGGTGGTGATTGACCTGCCGCCGCAGTTCGCCCCCTCACCCGGCCTCACGCTCTCCGAGATCTCGCGCTACGACGAGCGCGGCCCCGCCTGGTTCTGGAACGTGATGCACCTTGGCGAGCACACTGGCACCCACTTCGACGCGCCGATCCACTGGGTGACCGGCAAGGACCTGCCTGAGAACGCCACCGACACTATCCCACCGCGCAAGTTCGTCGGCCCGGCATGTGTGATTGATGTGACGGCCGAGGTGGCCCAGAACCCGGATTTCCTGCTGACTGTCGAGGGCGTCGAGGCGTGGGAGCGCCAGCACGGCCGCATTCCCGCTGGCGCGTGGGTGCTGTTGCGCACCGGCTGGAGCCAGCGCCAGGGCAAAGACGCCTTCCTCAACGTGCAGGCCGACGGCGCACATAGCCCCGGCTTCCACCAGACGACGTCGGAGTTCCTGGCCAAGGAGCGCGACGTGCTGGGTGTCGGCGTAGAGACGGTGGGCACCGACGCGGGCCAGGCTGGCGGCTTCACACCGCCCTTCCCCAATCACACGACCATGCACGGCAACGGCAAGTTCGGCATCACCAGCCTCGTCAATCTGGACCAGCTTCCGCCCACTGGCGCCGTGGTGATCGCCGCCCCGCTCAAGATCGTCGGCGGCTCGGGCAGCCCACTGCGCGCGATCGCCATCACGCCTTAGCACCCCGTCGTCGTGGGGCGGTGCCGCATCGCGCCGCCCCGTATCATTCCTCCAACAACACGCCCTGCGCCGGCCAGTCCTCGAGTGCCGCGCGGACGGGGGCGAACGAGCGGCGGTGTAGCGAGGTGACGCCCAGCCGGCGCAGCGCCTCGAGATGCTCCGGCGTGCCATAGCCGGCGTTGCGCTCCCAGCCGTAGCCCGGATGCCGCAGCGCGAGCAACCGCATCAGCCGGTCGCGCACCACCTTGGCGACGATCGAAGCACAGGCGATGGTATAGCTCGTCGCGTCGCCGTCTACGATCGCCGTGTGTGGCCCCAGCGCGATACCGCTGATCGCGCGGCCGTCAATTAGCGCGTGGTCGCAGGGCGCGACGCGCTCCAGCGCCCGACGCATCGCCAGATGGGTCGCCCGCAGGACGTTGTGACGATCAATCTCGCCGACGCTGGCCGCGCTCAGCCCCACACTGATCGCCTGGCAGCGGATCTGAGAGTAGAGGCGCGCGCGCGCCTCGGCGGAGAGCGTCTTTGAGTCACGCACACCCGGCAGCATCGCGCAGCGCGGCGGCAGCACGACCGCAGCGGTGACGACCGGCCCACAGAGACAGCCCAGGCCGACTTCATCCACTCCCGCCACGCGTGTCAGCCCGCGCGCCCAGAGCGTCTCTTCGGCCGCCAGCCCCGGCACGATCCGCGCCATCTGCTCGGCCTCCCGCGCATGCACTCATAGAGCGCCCTTCGCTCACGCTCCCCATTCTAACGCATTGGCGCGCGGCATTCACGTACGTGCAAGAACACAGCGAAAGCGGAGGCCCCGATCCGTTGATCGGTTCGCCTCCGCTCGCTCGGTGGCACGCAGCGGCCCCGCGGCGGCTCGCCTAAGCCTTCGCGGCTGGCTCCTTGGGGAAGACGCGCCGCTCCTTGAGCCGCGCCGCCTTGCCGGTCAGCCCGCGCATGTAATACAGGTTCTTGCGGCGCACGATGTTGTGGCGCACGACCTCGATCTTATCAATCTGCGGCGAGTGCAGCAGAAAGCTGCGCTCCACGCCAACGTTGTGCGCGATACGCCGCACGGTGAACGCCCGCCGCAGCGCGCCACCACGCAGACGGATGACGATGCCCTCGAAGACCTGGATGCGCTCGCGCGTGCCCTCGACGACTTTGAGATGCACCCGGACCGAATCGCCCGGCTGCAGCCTGGGGCGATCGTCGCGCAGCTGCGCCTCTTCGATCGCCCGGACCAATGGTGCCACCGACATTGCTCTATCCTCCTGCAAGAATGCCAACGCCTAGTATATCACTGCTCCACAGCGCCGCACAATAGGCACTTCGCGCGTTTGACACGCCTGCGCCGCCGTTCCTATACTCTGGCCGAGAGGACACATCGTATAGAGCGGCGGTGCGACGCGGCTCCGCCTTGGGCGGCGTTCTTCGCGCGCGGCGCTGCGCGTACTCAGGCCGCATCCCCCAAGAGAGGCAGCGCCCGCGTGGACCAGCAGCAGTCCCAGCAGTATCCCGACCAGAACCTCCGTATTCCCGGCCCCACGCCCATCCCACCGGAGGTCCGAGCGGCGCTTGCGCGCCCGATGATCAATCATCGCGGCCCTGAGTTCGCCGCCATTCTCGGCCGCGTCGAAGAACAACTTCAGCACTTCTTCCAAACGACGAACCCCATCCTGTGCTTCCCCGCCGCCGGCAGCGGCGCGATGGAAGCGGCTATCGTCAACAGCTTCTCGCCTGGCGACCATGTGCTTTCCGTCAGCATCGGTGTCTTCGGCAATCGCTTCGCCGACATCGCCCAGCGCTTCGGCCTTCGCGTCACGCGCGTTGAGGCGCCCTGGGGCCAGGCGGTCGACCCCGCTGCCGTGGCGGCAGCTATCGCCGACCAGCTCGACCTGCGCGGCGTACTGCTCACCCACAACGAGACCTCCACCGGCGTCACCAATGACTTGCCGGCGCTCGCACGCGCCATCCGCGCCGCGCGGCCCGATCTGCTGATTCTGGCGGATGCTGTCAGCTCGCTCGGCTGCGTGGATATGCGCATGGACGAGTGGGACCTGGACGTGGTCTTCACCGCCTCACAGAAGGGCTGGATGGCGCCGCCGGGGCTGGCGATGATCGCGGTGGGGCCGCGTGGCTGGGAAGCGGCCGAGCGCGCGACGCTTCCGCGCTTCTATTGGGACTTCCGGGCGGCCAAGCAATCACTCGACAAGGGCCAGACACCCTACACACCTCCGGTCAGCATCTTCTTCGCGCTGGAAGCCTCACTGCCGATGATGCGCGGTGAGGGCCGCGAGGCCATCTTCGCGCGGCACCACCGCGTTGGCGAGCTGGTGCGCTCGCGGACCCGCGCCATGGGCCTGACGCTCTTCGCCGATCCTGCCCATGCCTCCGATACGGTGACGGCGATTGTCGTGCCGGCGGGCATCGAGGCCAAGACGCTGATCGCGACGCTGCGCGAGCGCGAAGGCGTCGTCATCTCCGGCGGACAGGGGCGGCTCGAAGGCCAGATCCTGCGCATCGGTCACCTCGGCTACGTCCATGAGCCGGAAGTGGCCGCCTGTATGGATGCGCTGGAGCGCCAGCTCGCCGCCCTGGGCCATCGCGTTCCCGCCTCGGCCTCCGGCGCCGCGGGCATGTAGCGAAGATTTCACCGTACCGAAGACAGTGGACGCGGAGGGCGGAGAGAGAGAGCAGGAAGAGAGGCCTGGGATGCGGGCGAAGGTCATGAGGCTCGTCTGGCCTTCTGTTCTACCTGCTCCATTTGTCCGTAAGCCCGGAGCCACAGGGGCAGACTGTCCGGGCGCGGCATGGCTCGCCCAGCCGTTGCTTGCGGGCCATTGAGGCTAACGATGAAAGGACAGGAACGGTTGAGGCAGGCAGACGCGGAGGCAGAGATGGCGGCACCGGGCCAGCGGCCGCGCGTGCTGGTGGCAGACCCTATCGCCGCCGAAGGCATCGCGTTGCTGCGCGAGGTCGCGCAGGTAGACGAGCGCCGAGGTCTCTCATCAGCGCAATTGGCCGCCGCGATCGGTGAGTATGACGCGCTGGTGGTGCGTAGCGAGACACGCGTGACGCCAGAGGTGATCGAGGCCGGCACACGGCTGCGCGTGATCGCGCGGGCCGGCGTCGGCGTGGATAACATCGCCGTCGAGGCGGCCACCCGGCGTGGCGTCGCCGTTGTCAATTCGCCCACCGGCAACATTGCCGCCGCCGCCGAGCACACTATCGCCTTGCTGCTCGCACTCGCACGCCACATCCCCGTCGCTAACGCCTCGCTGCGCGAGGGCCGGTGGGAGCGCTCGCGCTTCGTCGGCACGGAGCTGCGTGGCAAGACGCTTGGCATCGTCGGGCTGGGCAAGGTGGGCGCCGAGGTGGCCCGGCGGGCGGGGGAAGGTGGCCTGGGCATGCGCCTGCTCGCCACCGACCCCTACGCCTCGCCCGAGACCGCACGCACGCTGAGTGCTGAGCTGGTGCCGCTGGACGAGCTGCTATTGCGCTCCGACGTGGTGACGCTGCACACCGCACTGACCGCCGGCACACGCGGCCTGATCGGCGCCGAGCAGCTTGCCCGCATGCAGCCTGGCGCGCGGCTCATCAACTGCGCGCGCGGCGGTCTGGTAGACGAGACAGCGCTGCTGGCCGCGCTTGATTCGGGGCAGCTCGCCGGCGCCGCGCTTGACGTCTACTCCACCGAGCCGCCGGAGCCCGGCTCGCCTGCCCGGGCGCTGATCGCGCATCCCCACGTCGTCGCCACGCCGCATCTGGGCGCCTCGACCGAGGAAGCGCAGGTGAACGTCGCGCTGGACGTGGCCGAGCAGGTGGTCGAGGTGCTACGGGGCGGCGCGGCGCGCTCGGCCGTCAACGCGCCGCTCGTGCTGCCCGAGACACTGCGCCAGCTCCAGCCGTGGATGGCGCTGGTCGAGAAGCTCGGTCGTCTCTACACCCAGCTTCATCCTGGGCCGTTGCGCCGCGCGGAGCTTGCCGTCAGCGGCGAGATCGCCGCGCTCGATACGCGTCCGCTTTCCGCCGCGCTGGTCAAGGGCCTGCTGGAATCGGTCTCCGAGGCACACGTCAATTTGATCAACGCGCCGGTGCTGGCGCGTGAGTGGGGTCTGGAGATCGCCGAGGCACGCTCGCCCACCGCCGAGCAGTATGCCAACCTCGTCACGCTGCGCGTCAGTCCGGATGGCGCCGCTGGCGAGCCGCATCTGCTGGCCGCCACCATCGCCTGGGGCGAGGAGCGTGTCGTGCGAGTAGACCATTACGCGACCGACTTTGCCCCGCGCGGGCACATCCTGTTCTGCCGCAATCTGGACCGCCCCGGCATGGTCGGGCGGGTTGGCACCATCCTCGGCGATGCAGGTGTCAATATCGGCCACATGGATGTCGGCCCTGTAGCTGGCGGCGGCTCGGCGGATGTTCACGGCCGGCGTGCGCCGGGCGGCGAGGCGCTGATGATCCTCTCGCTAGACGACGCCATTCCACCTGAGGCAATCGAGCGCATCCGTGCCACGCCCGACATCGCGGGCATTACCAGCGTTGAGATCTAGCGTCGGCGCGGGCCGCTACTCAACTGGGTGGACTATGGCGCCAGCGGCGTAGGAGCCGGCACGCCGAGCCCGTGGTCGTAGACCAGCGAGCCACCGAGATACCCAGTGAGACCAAGCAATATCAGGCCCGCCAAGCTCAGCACCATATAGGCGGCCACCAGGCCGACCAGTGGCGGCGCATAGAGCATCGGCGCAGCGGCGCGCAGTCGCGCGCCGCTGCCGGCAAGCGCCGGGACGACCGGGGAGAGCGCGCCCTCTGTCCAGGCCAGGATGCGCGGCAGCAGCCACACCAGCCGCACCACCAGCAGCGCCCCAAAGAGCAGCGTCGTAAGCACGGCGGAGACTTTGTGCAGCTCCAGGATTCTGCCGCCCAACGCCTCGCCGATATCGTGCTCGCTGATCCAGCCGGAGAAGAGCGCCACACCCGCGCCCGGCACGCCGAGGACGAGGCACCAGGTCGCAGTGGCTACCAGGCCGGCTCGGCGCAGCAACAGCGCACCGAGATCGCAGGCCACACTGACGATCAGCAGAGCGATAGGGAAATGAACGACGATTGGATGCAGCTCGGCGAGACGAATGGCGGGCATGCGGTGCGTTACTCCTGACGGGATTTGACGACAATATGAGGCAGCAGAGCGTTGACCCGGTCTCAGGCTGTGCCCGAGCTTGAGTCGAAGCGGACGCGTGGTGGCCGTCCAGTCTGATGGCACCGTTGGACGAGTCCGGGGCGCTTGCCTGCCAGGCCCCAGTCTCAGTCTCGGTCGACCCTGGTGGATGCGTGAGCAGCCACACACCGGCGGGTCCGACGCCACATCTACCTGACGATAGCCGGTGCAGCTTAAAGTTCGCTGGAAAGCCGGGGTGAGTTTGCTGATCGTCGCTCCCTTGGCCCGCTCGGCACTCGAGTCTGGGCGTCGAGGCGGTGACGCAATGGGCCGTGGCCCTGGGAGAGTTGGCGCATGCGCGTGATAGAATGCGCGCGGAGGCGTGGTGGAGCGGGGCGTGGCGACCAAGCACACGAGGGCATCAATGCGGCGGATTCTGCTCGTCGAAGACGACCGGCGGCTGGCGCGGAGCTATCAGCGCCAGCTCGAAGCAGCCGGATACCTGGTGGAGGTTGCTCACGATGGCGACGAGGCGTACCGCCTGGTCAGTAGCCGCAACGATGACCTCGACGCGATCATCCTCGACATCTTGCTGCCAGGCCGCGACGGTGTGACGCTCTGCCGCGACCTGCGGCGCGCCGGCGTGATGGTGCCGATAGTCTTGCTCACGGCACTCGACCAGACCGAAGACAAGATCGCCGGGCTCGACGCCGGCGCCGACGACTACGTGACGAAGCCCTTCCCGTTCGAAGAACTGCTGGCCCGGCTGCGCGCTCTTGGACGTCGCCCTTCTGGCTTCGAGCCACACGCCGCCGCGAGCCGGTTGGCGGTGGGAGATCTGGTGATTGATGTGCCGCGGCACGAGGTGGTGCGTGGCGGCGAGCACGTCTACCTGACGGTGACGGAGTTCGCGCTGCTCGAGCTACTCGCCCGCAACGCCGGCCGCGTGCTCACCCGCGCTCAACTGACCGAGCGCATCTGGCCAGAGGGCACGGAAGGGGCGAGCAACGTCTTGAACACCTACATCCACTTTCTACGCGACAAGATTGATCGCGGCCGGGCTGAGCAGATGATCCACACCGTGCGCGGTGTCGGCTACACCCTGCGCGCGCGAGAGAGCGAGACGAGCTGATGACGTTGACACGTCGGCTGCTGGGGCGGCTGTCCTGGCCGTGGCTGGGGCGGCAGGCGGCGGCAACGGCGCCGCCATTTCGAGCCACGCGGCGGCGCCTGGTCGCCATCAACCTGCTCGTCGTTTCAGCGATCCTGGCCGTCATGGCGGTGGCCGTCTACATCTCCGATGCCCACGCGATAGATCAGCAGCTAACGCAGCAGCTCCAGATGCGGGCCACGCGTGACTCGACAGCCGACGTGCTCGCCCTGCTCGTCGCGCCCAACGGGGCGCCGCCAGCATTGAGAGGCGACGCGCACGAAAGCGGCGAGCTCGGGGAGCCCTACGAGCCGGCCAGCCCGAACGTCTTTGCCGTCGGCTTCGATGCTCACGGCACCGTGATCTACGACCCCGGCCGCATTGCGGCGCTGGGAATCCCCGACCGCACCGCCGCGCTGCCAGTGTTGGCGGGCCGCGTGCCCAACACACTGGTGACAGTAGGCGCGGAGCCGCACGAATACCGCCTGTATACCGTGCCACTGCTCTCGCATGGGCGTATCGTGGGCGCACTGCAGACGGGCATCTCACTCGATGCGCGCGAGCGCCAGCTTCACGATCTGCTGCTCACGCTGGCCGCCGCAGGACTGGCGATGGTGCTGCTTACTGGGCTAGCGAGCGTCTTTCTGGCCGAGCGCGCACTCATGCCGGTGCGTCGAGCGTATGAGCGCCAGCGTCAGTTTGCCGCCGCCGCCTCGCATGAGCTGCGCACCCCGCTCGCCTATGCCCGCTCTCAAGCCGAGCTGGTGCTGACGCAACTGGCCACCGATCTGCCAGCGGCAGACGCGCCCGCTGACCGCGAGATACTGGCGGCCGATGTGCATGAGATCATAGGTGAGATGGATTACATGTCGCGGCTGGTGCGCGACCTGCTGTTATTGGCGCGCGATGAGGGCGACCAGAGTGCACTGGCCTGGCAGTCGCTCGATTTTGCCAGCCTGGTCGTCGGTGCGGTGGAGGCAGTGCGCGCGGACGCCAGGTTGCACGGTGTCGAGCTTCGCGTGGAGATCCACGGCGAGCCGCCAGATGGCATCCGTGTATGGGGAGATGCCGACCGTTTGCGCCAGCTCGCGCTCATCTTGCTGGACAATGCCGTGCGCTATACGCCAACGGGCGGGCGTGTGAACGTCGAGGCTCGCGTCCGGCAAAGCGGCAGCAGTCTGCTCGGCCACCACGACCACGTCGAGCTCATCGTCTCCGATACGGGTAGCGGCATCGCGCCAGAGCACATCGCGCGAATATTCACCCCATTCTTCCGAGCAGACCCGGCTCGATCCACCACCGAGGAGCACCGAGGCGCCGGACTCGGCCTGGCGCTGGCCCAGTGGATTGTCCAGGCGCATGGGGGGAAGATCACCGTCGAGAGCACGCCGGGCGTGGGCAGCACGTTTCGAGTGGTGCTGGCCAGCGCCGGGGGCTAAGCAGTTCTACGAGGCATGCCGCTCAACGCGCTGGCCCTGGAGGGGCAAAGATGTCGGCGAGCACGCGGGCGGCGTCGTGGCGCACGAGGTCTTCGCGGTGCACCGCCAGCAACCGATCTACGATCACCTCCGTCGCATACTGCCGCACCTGCTCGATGTCGGGCTCAACAGGGTACTGCAGCTCGGCCGAGTAGTGCTCGACGAGCTGTGCAGGGAACGACCCATCGTGCAGGATGACGCCGTCCAGGCTACCGCCCAGGTAGGCGGTCACCTCGCGCACAAAGTCGGAGGCGCGGAAGCCGTCGGTCTCGCCATGCTTGGTCATCAGGTTGCAGACGTAGACCGTGCGAGCTCCAGATTCGCGAATGGCCTCCGCGATACCTTCCACGAGCAGATTCGGCAGGATGCTGGTGTAGAGGTCGCCAGGGCCCAGAACGATCACGTCCGCACGGTGGATCGCGCGGATCGCCGCGTCACAAGCGGCCGCGGGCTTACGCAGAAAGATGCGCTCGATCGGCGGCAGTGGCTCCGGGTGACGCAGTCCGCGGGTGTCAATCTCCGTCTCGCCGTAGATCGTCTCGCCATCGGCGAGCTGGGCGCAGAGCGTGGCGCGCTCCAATGTCACCGGCAGCACCTTGCCAGCGGTGTCCAGCAGGTCCTGCGCGTCTTCGATCGCCTGCAGCAGCCCACCGTCGTTGAGATCGGTGAGCGCTGAGATAATCAGGTTGCCCAGGCTATGCCCGCCCACGCCTGCCTCACGCGCCAAGTGTTGAGTCAGCGAGTCGTTGGGGTCGCTCGCGGCTAGCCGCTTCGCCGCTGGGCTGTGCCCCTCTGGGAAGCGGAAGCCGAAGACCTCACGCCACAGCCGTCCTTTGCGCGAGAGTGCGACGAGCGCCTGACGCAGATCGCCCAGCGGGAGCTGGCCAAACTCGTCCATCAGGCGGCGTGAGCTGCCACCGCTATCCGACATCGTGACGATGGCGGTGATCGAGCAGGGATAGCGTTTCAGTGCCGAGAGCATGGCGAACGGGCCAGTGCCACCGCCGATGGTCACGACGCGCTGCGACGCCAGCCGGCGGCGCGTCTCGCGCTCGCGCTCGCGCTCCGCATCCACCGGTGGCATGCTCATGGTAACGTGTCCTCCTGTAATCAGCGCCGCGCAGTCCGCATCATATATACCATGTGTGCCCGTATAGACATTCCCTGTCCATACGCACGAAGTCTGCCAACGTAGAGTTGTCGAAGCGTCCGTGCAACATGCTCACTCGATTGCATACGTCAAACGTTTCAGTAGCCATCGCGCACGCTCGCGGAGGGATACACTTCTGACCTATGCCGGAGGTAGCGCTTGTCGGAAGCCTGTTGGGACATGCGGCCGGCTGTGCTACAATTGCCGGGGCAAGCCGCAATGAAGGGGCTTGACGCCGCGGGTGTATCCCGCGAGGACGACTGGCGCCGCCAGGAGGAGAGAGCATGGCATCGGGGCGATGTGCGCGCTGCGGGCGGGAGGCTCCCGCCAACGCCCACTTCTGTCCAGGGTGTGGGCTGGATCTGCGCGACGGTCGCGCACGGCCAGCGACCGGCTTGCTTCACCCCAGCCAATTGCTGCACGGCCGCTACAAGATCGAGCGCCGCCTGGCGCAAGGCGGCCAGAGTGCCGTCTACCTGGCGCTCGATATGTTCGATGGCGGCACACCTCGCGCGCTCAAGGAAATGAGCGAATCGAACCTGGGTCCACAAGAGCGCGAGAAGGCCATCAACGACTTTATCCGCGAGGCCGAGATGCTCCGTTCGCTCGACCACCCCGCGCTCGCCAAGGTCTACGACCGCTTCTTCGAGGGCCAGAAACACTTCCTCGTCATGGAATACGTCCGCGGCCACAACCTCGAAGACGAGCTGATCGCCGCCGGCCGGCCGCTCGAATGGGAGCACGTGGCGGCCTGGGGCATCGCACTATGCGATGTGCTGGCTTATCTACACAGCCGCCAGCCGCCGATCATCTACCGTGACCTCAAGCCCGCCAATGTGATGCTGACGCCAGAGGGCGCGCTCAAGCTGATTGACTTCGGCATCGCGCGCTGGCTCTATGCCGCCCGCAGCCATGACACCAGCCAGCTCGGCACCGATGGCTATGCACCGCTCGAACAGTATACCGCCCGCTCTGAGCCGCGCTCCGACCTCTACGCGCTGGGTGCCTCGCTCTATCACTTGCTCACGGGGCATGTCCCCGAAGGCGCGCCAATGCGCGTCGCGGGCCAGCCGCTAACCGCCGTGCGCGCGATCAATCCCGGCGTGCCGGAGGAGATGGAGCACATCATCCAGAGGGCCCTGGCCTTGCCCGCGCGCGAGCGTTTCCAGAGCGCCACCGAGCTGGGCGATGCGCTGGCGTGGCTATTGCATCCACCATCCCAGTTGCCCGCGCACCCGTCCCTCCCGATCGCGCCGACCAGTCTCCCGCCGAGCGTCCCGCGCCGCCCAGTGGCCGCGCCCGTGTCAGCAGCACAGCCCCTCAATGGCCGCCGGGCCGCGAAGGCACAGGGCGAGACGAGCACGGCGATTCGCCGAGGAGCACAGACTGCGACGGTGCCGCACATGCGAATCTGGCCGCTGCGGCTGGACGCTGGATTTCTGGAGGTGAATGAGGCCGTGTCGCTGCGGCTCGAGCTATCAAATATCGGCGGCGGCGAGCTGGAGGGCCTCACCGAGACCAATCACCACTGCCTGAGTGTCGAGCCTGACATGATTGGCCCCGCCACGACCGTGCTGCTCGTGCGGATTGACACAACCGGCCTGCGCGATGGTCCGTATACGTGTCATCTGGCAGTGCGCACAAACGGTGGCGATCAGATCATTCCGGTGCGCTTCATCGTGCGGCCGCCGCTCGGCGCCTCCGGCTCGCTGCCACGCATTCCTCAGCTATAACGCCATCCGCCGCGCCTTATCTTTCCCCCCGGCTTCTCATGAGGCGAAGGGGCGCGAGACATCCTCTCTTCTCGCCACTTCAAGTGAGGGAGGAGGCCAAAGGAAGGGCAGGCTAGCCTACGGAGACTCTGCATGACATCGCGTCCCTGGAGGCCGGCGGTGGTCATCGCCGCACTCTGCGCCTGCCTGCTCGCTGCGTGCGCGCCGACTGTTACCGTTACCACCGGCCCCAAGCCGCAGACGCCGGGTGCGAGTAGTGGCGGCCCGTTCAGCCCGCAATACTACACGCCACAGCAGATCCGCGACGCCTACGGCGTGACGCCGCTGCTGCAGCGGGGCATCACCGGCAAGGGGCAGACGGTCGTGCTGATCGAGTCGTTCGGCGATCCGACGATCCAAGCGGACATTAACGCCTATTCGCAGCGGTTCAACCTGCCGCCGATCACCGTCCAGGTGCTCGCACCGCTCGGCTCGGTGCCATTCGACCCCTCAAGCGAGGATATGAGCGGCTGGGTCGGCGAGACTGCGCTCGATGCCGAGATCGTGCACGCGATTGCGCCCGACGCGGGAATCGTCATCATGACCAGCCCGGTCTCGGAGACCGAAGGGACAATCGGCCTGCCGGAGTTCCGCCAGCTCGAAGAGCAGGCCGTCAGCCAGCACCTCGGCAACGTCATCAGCCAAAGCTGGGGGGTCTCGGAGGTGACGCTGGCCGACGCTGCCGGGCAGGCGGAGCTTGCCAAGTGGGATGCCTTCTATGAGCAGGCGACCACCCAGCAGGGCATCACCTTCACCACTGGATCCGGCGACAATGGCGCCACCGATTTCCGGGACCTCCAGGCTACTCAGCTCAACGGTTCGCGGACCACCAGCTTCCCCGCCGACGAGCAGTGGGTGACGGCGGTCGGCGGCACCACCCTGCTCACCGATGGCGCGGGCAACTTCAAAGAGACCGTCTGGAACGGCTGCCCCGGCGGCGGGACTGGCGGCGGCTTCAGCCAGCTCTACGCCACGCCAGACTTCCAGAAGACGCTGCCCGCCAGTGCGCTCAGCCAGTTCAACGGGCGGCGCGGCGTGCCTGATGTCTCGGCGGACGGCGCGCCGTGCAGCGGCTGGCAGGTCCAGGTGCAGGGCGAGTGGCAGGTGATCGGCGGCACGAGCGCCGGCGCGCCGCTGTGGGCGGGGCTTGCGGCGCTTGCCAATCAGATGGCCGGTCATCCGCTGGGCTACCTCAATCCCGCGCTCTATGCCATCGGCACCAGCGCCAAGGCTGCGCAGGACTTCCGCGATGTCACCGAGGGCGATAACTCCATCTCCTGCGACGCGGGCACCCCGCGTGAATGCGAGCAACAGTCGGTTCATGTGCAGGGCTTCGATGCGGCGCCCGGCTGGGATCCGACCACCGGCCTGGGCAGTCCGCTGGCCGACAAGCTGCTGCCCGACCTGGTGGCCGCCGTCCAGGGGGGCCAGGCCTGACGCCCGCTTGATGGCCGCTTGACGCATGCGTTGCGCGTGCGCTATGGTGTGCCCATCGCTGACCCGGCGATGCCTCCGACGCGCATCGCCGACACTTCAAGGCAGGAACCGACGATGATTCGCGCGTACCGCTCGCCGTCGCGCCCGTGGGCTCTCCCACGTCTGGCGTGGGACGCGGCGTGGGTACGCGCCCTCCAGCAGCGCATCCATCACCACGGGTAGGGGTGAGGGTCGGGGCCCGGCTGTGCGCCGTGGCCTTGGCGCTTGCCCCGTCACACAGTCGAGAACATGCGGGAGAACCCGGCCGGCGGGCGCTCCAGCACATGCCTTCTCTAAGACCGCCCGGTGATGCGCTTTCTCCTGGAGGACATGATGACTACCCGTGGGCGTCCTTCCCGCTCTACCTTCAACAACCGTGGCACCGACGAGCCCGGCTCAGGTGATGCCATTGCGCTCGGCCGTACGCTACGTGCGCTCTATACCGCCTATGAGGCGCTGCGCGACACACCCACGCCACCCGCGCTCGCACAATTCCACACGCCGCTCGCCGACCTGTTGCGCGCCCCGAACTGGTGGAGCGCCGCCCAGCAGCAGCTTGCCGCGGCACGCGCCGCGCTGAGCGAAGCACCATCGCCCGCGGCGACCGCATATGATGATGCGGCCGTCACTGCGCTGGCGCGCGCCCTCTCCGCCACGCTACTGGCGGCGGTGCTGCTGCGCCTGCCGTACGACGCCTGGCGGCCAGACGCGGCATTGCTGGGCGGGCGGCAGCCAGCGAACTCGATGCAATCAGCGCTCACCAGCCTCGCCAGCGAGTGCGCTACGCTACTGGCTGAGATTGGCGTGTACTGCCGGCTTGCAAGGCGTGCGCCAAATAGCCTTGTCACCGTCTGCCAGCAGGCGTTGGTGGTGTAACGTGTAGCAGCGGCCCGTATCCTACAGTGCCCGCAAGACGCACTTCGAGCGGCGCGCGGTGTCGGGCACAGCGCGGCGTTATGATGTGCCTAGAGTGGCCGTCGGCACGAGTGCGCGGGGCGACTGACAGCGAGGGAGCTGATGGACGAGCATCCGGATCGCTCACCGGAGGACGGCATCGAGCTGGAAGTCAGCGACCTGCGCCAAGGGGTGACAGGAGACGCAGGCAGGATCAAGCGGGCACCACCCCGATTCGGCGCCGCCGCCGATGCCCACCCCGCGCGCCCTCCCTGGCGGCGCCTGGCCAGCGTCGCCGCGGCCTTGACACTCGCCGTCGCGGCGCTGCTCTACGGCATCCACGCCGGCGCGTTCACCCGTGGCGAGAGCGCCGCTGTCACACCAACGGTACAAACAGGCCATCTGATCGCCACCCGCATGCCCGATCTTGCCGGTATTGCCTGCCTGCGTGACGCCGCGTGGTCGCCGGATAGCGCCGCCTTCGCGTACGTCGGCTCAACTGATCCTGGCTGCGGCTTCGCGGCATATGTCCCTAACGTGGTGAATATCTATCGCACGCGAGACGGCTCGCTGATCCGCCAGCTTCATCCCGATGCGGCGGTCTTCGCCGCGCTGAAGCTACCGCGGCCGCCTGGCACGCCGAGCGCGCCACGTTCAGCCTCGCTCTTCTACAATGGGCTGCTCTGGTCGAAAGATGGCACGCAGCTAGCCGCCTTGTTCTACTTCTTGCCAGGCGGCGGCACGGCGAACCATGCCGGCGTGGTCTTGCTGCGGCCGGATGGGACTGGCGTGCGAGTCATCGTCGTGCGCGAGACGGACGCCCTGCAGCGCGCGGCGTACGTCACGTGGGACCTGGCGACCGGTGGTGCGCGTCCAGGTGGTAAATTCTTGTTCACCTCGGAATCTGGGCCGCCGCTAATATCGCCGCTCAGCCTGCCACTCGATCTGCCGCCGGCGCTGTCGTATCACTGGACAGCCGACGGCCGCATCGAGCCAGATGGCACGCTCTCGGCTGCCGCGCCCCCCGCGCAGTGGCCCACTGATAGCATCTCCAGCCCGGATGGCATGCCCTACTTCGATATCTGGCAGTCCGGCCAGATTGGCTACGTGACCGCCGACAAGCCTCCGCCTACGACGTCCATCTATGCCTTCGGCACGTCCTTTCATGCCTGGTCGCCCGACGGCCGCTATCTCGCATTCAACCTCGGCTCAGGTGGACGGCTGCAGCCGTCAGATGAGCCACGGCCCAGCCAGGACGCACTAGCGCGGGCACAGCTCGACCGCCTGCCGCTGCTGCCGATGCGCGACGCGGGGCTGGCCGTCGCGCTGCGCCTGGGCCTGACTGATCCCCAATTGGCCTCCGGCGCAAGCGAGGGCTACGCCTATGTCGCGTGGAGTCCAGGTGGCGCACAGGTCGCGCTCTTCACGCAGGCCCACGGCTTCGCCATCTTCGGCAGCGCGGATGGGCGCACACAGGTCCCGCTCAGCTTTGTTGAGCAGCGGCCGTCCTCCGGCATCGGGCGACTGCTCTGGTCACCAGATGGCCGCTGGCTGCTGCTGCCGGATGGCGCGTTGCTGCGCGCCGCGGCCCAGCATGTGTAGCCCACGCGCGTCTATAATCCTGAATGGCCGGCAGCCTGGGAATGTGCCGGCGTGGAGTGGTCTATTTGCGAGAGGGAGCGATCCGATGTGCTTTGCGTATGACGCGACCCCACCCGATCCGCCCAACACTGGTGCGCTCGGCGCTGATTCTGGCACCGCATCCGGCGAGGATATCGTCCTCACCGCAGCCGACGGCATTCAGTTTGCCGCCTATGTCTCGCGGCCGGGCGCGCCCAATGGCGCTGGTATCGTCATCCTGCCCGATGTGCGCGGCCTCTTTCGCTTCTATAAGGAGCTCGCCGACCGCTTCGCGGTTGCCGGTGTCGAGGCAATCGCCATAGACTACTTCGGGCGCACCGCCGGGCTGACGCCGCGCGACGAGAGCTTCGACTACATGCCACACGTCCAGCAGACCCAGGCGAGCCAGGTCGCGCAGGATGTCGCCGCCGCGATCACCTATCTCAAGGGGCATGTGGTGCCGGTGCCGCGAGCGATCTTCACGGTGGGCTTCTGCTTCGGCGGCACACAGAGCCTCGTGCAGGACGCCAACCACCACGGCCTGGCCGGCGTGATCGGCTTCTACGGGCCGCCGACGACGGCCCGCGCGGGTGGGCCGTCGGTCGTGGATCGCATCTCCGAGTTCGAGTGCCCAGTGTTGGCCTTCTATGGCGGCCAGGATCAGGCCATCCCGCCCGAGGCCATCCAGACGTTCGAGCAGGCGCTGACCAACGCGAACGTGCCCCACGAGATCGTCGTCTACCCTGACGCACCGCACAGCTTCTTCGACCGCCGGATGACCGAGTATCAGGCTGACTCCGCCGACGCCTGGCAGCGCATGCTCGCCTTCATCGGCCGGCTAACGCCCGCGTAGGGGTCCTCACCCCCTGTCCCCCTCTCCTTGCGAGGAGAGGGGGGAATGCCGCCAATTCGAGGATCACGCCCGGCTTTGCGCTCAGAGCGGGCGCGGGAACGGCAGCGCCCAGATCCACACCGCCAACGCAAAGGCCATCCCACCAGCGATCACCAGCAGGTGGAAGACTTCGTGGAAGCCGAGCACGCGCGGGAACGGGTCTGGGCGCTTGCGCGCGTAGACCACCGCGCCGGCAGTGTAGAACGCGCCGCCTAGCAGCAGCGTCGCCACTGCCGCCCAGCCAAGCGAACGGGCAAATGCCGGCAGCGCCAGCAGTGAGACCCACCCCATACCGATGTAGAGGCCGGTCGAGAGCCAGCGCGGCGCCCGCAGAGTAAGCGTCGTCAGTGCCACGCCGCACAGCGCCAGCGCCCAGACCAGCGCCAGCAGCGCCGGCCGCAGCCAACCGGAGAGCACGTTGAAGCAGAGCGGCGTGTAGGTGCCGGCGATTAGCACGAAGATATTGGCGTGGTCCAGCGCGCGCAGCCGCCGCGCTGTGCGCGGATTCCAGCGGCCGATGTGGTAGAGCGCGCTGACGCCGTAGAGCTCGATCATGCTGAAGCCAAAGATTAGCATCGAAAGCAGGCGCGGCGTGTCGTCGCGGCTGCGCCAGCCGAGCGCGATGGTGAGCATAAGTGCGCCGACCGCGGCGAGCGCGTGGAAGCGGCCGCGCAGCAGCGGCTTGACAGCCATCACATTCGCCGAACCTGCTGCCGTCGAGGCGGTATAGGTCTTCACGTTGGGAGTGCCATTCTGGATGAGAGATCAGCGCCCTGCGTCTGCGCGTCTGCGCGGACAGCACTTTGACCCCAGTAGCCCGCCGAATGTTTCACCCGCCATCGTCGCCCACCGTGTCATCCGGCGGGTACCATCAAGATAGGTCGGTGTGGCGACGAAAGGAGAAGCAGTGACAATGGGCGTGCGATTTGGCGTATTCGTGCCACAGGGCTGGCGGATGGATCTTCAAGAGATTGCCGATCCGATCGAGCAGTACGAGGCCATGACGGGAGTGGCGAAGGAGGTGGATGAGCTTCCCGCGTATGATTCGATTTGGGTGTATGACCACTTCCACCCAATCCCCGAGCCGGTGCCGGCGACCGTCTTCGAGTGCTGGACGATCACCGCGGCGCTCGCGCGCGACACGCGGCGCGTCCACGTCGGGCAGATGGTGACCTGCGCCGGCTACCGCAATCCGGCGCTGCTGGCGAAGATGGCCTCCACGGTTGACGTGCTGAGCCACGGCCGGCTTTATTGTGGACTCGGCGCCGGCTGGTACGAGGACGAGTGGCGCGCCTACGGCTACGGCTTCCCCTCCACCGGCGAGCGGATGGGAGCCTTCCGCGAGGCCTGCCAGATTGTCTCGCAGATGTGGACCGCGGATGCCCCGGTCTTCCATGGCAAGCACTATTCAATCAAGCGGGCGATCAACGAGCCCAAAGGCGTCCGCAAGCCGCATCCCTCGCTATGGATCGGCGGCAGCGGCGAGCGGGTGACGCTGCGGCTGGTCGCCGAGTACGGCGACGCCTGCAATGTGAGCGGCGACGCAGAAACGCTGCGCCACAAGTTCACGGTCCTGCGCGAGCACTGCGAGGCTGTCGGCCGCCCCTACGACGACATCATCCGCTCGACCAGCCTCGAAGACCTCGTGCTAACACGGCCAGGAGAAGAGCCAGCGGCCGCTATCGAGCGCGCCCGCAGCGCGACTGGCGTTAGCTTCGCCGGCTCCACTGACGAGCTTGGTGAGCGCATCCAGTCTCTCGTCGAGGCCGGCGCCAACTACGTCATCGTGTCGTTCCCGCGCCTGGCCTACGACCACGAGCCGCTGTATCGCTTCGCCTCGGAGGTCATCCCTCGCTTCAGCGACTCGTGATCGCGGCCGTCTCCACGGCGCGCTACTCGCCGACCAGCGCGGGCTGCGGCACGGCCGCGGGTGCCTCGCCGCGCGCCGCCGCGCGCTTGACCGCCTCCACAGCCGGATCGCGACCGACGAACAGCGCCAGCACCACCGCCACCGCACAGCCGATCATCGAGATGACGAACGCGGCGTTGAGGCCATACGTCGTCGCCGCTGGCAGCACGTGCTGCTGGACGTACTGGGCGGCGAACTGGGCGGCGAGATCGTGCCCATGCTGCGCGGCGTACTGCTGGGCAAAGCTCTGGGCGTACTGCGACGTCATCTGCTGCACACAGGCCTGAATCTGCGCTGTATGGTGCGCGGCCGTCGCGCCGTAGGGCTGCGCGCAGGTCGCCGCGAGATGACCCAGCGGCGAAGTGGGATCAAGCGGCGAGCCTGCTGTGTAGGCCGCGACCGCCTGCTGCGTCGCCGTCTGCACCTGCTGCTGCACGTAGGTCTGCGCAGCCGCGGTCACTTGCGGCGTGTAGGTCGCCGCATTGTCTTTCGCCTGCTGGACGAAGATCGTCGTCAGCACCGTGATGCCGACGGCGCCGAAGACCTGCCGTGTGACGTTGACCAGCGACGAGGCGCGCGCCATCGCGCGGTTACTGACCACCGAGAGCGCCAGCGTCTGCAAAGGAATATTGGTGAAGCCAAGGCCCAGCCCGCGCAGGACCAGCCAGCCTTGCAGTGACTGCCACGCGGTATTGGGCTGGAGCTGTGTCAGGCCGAAGGTGCCTGCCGTCACCAGCGCGAAACCGATTGCCGCCAGCCAGCGCGGGCCGACCCGATTGTAGAGCCGGCCGGAAATGACGGTGGCGACCGCCGCACCAAGCCCCTGCACGATCACGTACTCGCCCGATTGCAGCGGTGAGTTGCCCTGCACGTTCTGGAAGAAGACCGGCAGCAGGAACAAGCTGGCAAAAAGGAAGCCCGAAACCACCCACAGCAGCATGTTCGAGACGGTGAACGTGTAATTGAGGAAGAGACGCACGTCCATCACGGGGTCGCTCACCAGCAGCTCGTTGATGATGAACGCCACCAGCAGCACACCGCCAGCGATCAGCGTGATCTGCACCGGGCGGTCGCTCCAGCTCGTCTGGGCCGCCCGCGAGACGCCGTAGACCAGCGAGGTGAAGCCCAACATCGAGAGCGCCAGGCCGACCACGTCGAAGTGGCCCCGGTCGCGCGGCTCCTCGCCGGTCAGCTCGCCACTGGCCGTGCGCTCCGCCGCGCCGCCGCGCAGCACCAGCGCGGAAAGGATCAGCGCGACGATACCCACTGGCAGGTTGATCAGGAAGATCGCGCGCCAGTCGAACGAAGTCGTGAAGTAGCCGCCGATGGTGGGGCCGAAGGCCGGCGCCAGCAGCACCGGCACGCCGATCACCGCGCCGGCAGGGCCCCGCTCGGCTGGCGGGAAGATGCGGAAGATGATGGCGAACGCGGTCGGGAAGAGCGCGCCGCCGCCGATGCCCTGGAAGACGCGGAACGCGATCAGGAACTGCTCACTCGGCGCGAAGGCGCACATGACCGAGCCCAGCGTGAAGATCGCCAGCGCGCTGACGAAGACCGTCTTGCTGCCGATGCGGTCGCTCAGGTAGCCGGTGATCGGGATGATCGCCGCTTGCGCCAGGAAGTAGGCCGTCCCGACCCAGGTAATCGTGTCGCGGTCAGTATGGAAGTATGCCTGCATTTGGGGCAGTGCGACCGACACAATGGTATTGTCCAGCACGCCCATAAAGAGTCCAATGGCGACGACGATCGCCGCCCGCCATTTGTAGTCCAACCGCACGTCATTCCTCCTCGGGATGCGCCAATGTGCCGCGTAGCACCAGCTCGGTCAATTGCTCCCGCGCATACGAAAGCGCCTCCGAGGAGGCGAAGTCTGCCTCCGGGAACACCAGCGCATAGCGCGGCAGCGAGATCATGTGAATCAGCGGCAGGCTCATGACGGTAAGGAACAGCAGCTGCGGATCCAGATCCGCGCGCACGATTCCCGCCGCCTGTGCCTGCTGAAACAACGCCATCACGCGCGACGCCCAACTGCTCGGTGTCTGCGGCAAGCAGCTCACATATGTCTGCCAGCCCTCCGCCGCCTCCCAGGCCAGCATGCGCGCCGCTTCGGGATGCTCCTGGTAATAGCCAAAGGTCACCTGCATGCAAGCCGCCGCGAAGTCCCGAATGCGCCCTGCGCTTACTCGGACAGCACCTTCGCTCGCGCCCGCCTCGTCACCGTTGCCGAAGAAGCGATCGAACGCGGCATTGAGCTGCGCGAAGACACGCTCCTTGGTCCGCGACATCAGCGCGCGGTAAAGCCCCAGCTTATCGTCGAAATAGTGGAAGATCAGCGCCTTGTTATACCCCGCCGACTGCGCGATGTCGTCCACGCGTGCGCCGCTGAAGCCGTCGCGGGCGAAGATGGTCTCCGCCGCATTGAGGATCGCTTCGCGCGCCGCCTCCGCGTCTCGCTCGCGCCCGACGCGCTGGAGTGCCCGCTGCATGCTTAGCCCCCTTTGCTACCGCAGCACCTCAGCCACTAATTCACCAATTGGTTAAACTAACCGGTTAGATAGTAACGGGCTCGCCACAGCCTCGTCAAGGTCGCCGCGTGCCTGACCGTGCTGGTCACCGCCATCCGCCAGGTCGCTACGACATAGATCGTAGACCTGCAATGATTACTTGCCTGTTCTGTCAAAGTTCCGCCACATGCTCACAACAGCCCTGTCCTATGCTTGCGGGTGCACGCGCTGGAACACAGTGACATTCATCGAGCGCTGTCTCCTGGCGGGTGAACCGAGGAGGACGTCTCCGAAGGGTGCGCGACCTAGCCTTACCTGATAGCGGGCGCTCTCACGTCCTTCGCTCTCAACTCAATTGCGAGGCGTCGTGTGCTTCCAGATCCCCTGAGAGCAGAATGGTATTGTCGTCCGGGTCGGCCACCATGGCGAAGTACATGCCAATGGGCGACGCGTAGGGCGCGCGGCGGCTCTGATAGCCACAAGCGATGAGCTCCGCGTACTTGGCACTCACGGCCTCGCGTGTCTTGAGGTAGAACTCCAGGACGGAGCGGTAGCCGCCGGGCACAGTGGTGGCCGTGGCGCTCTGCTGCTCGCCGAAGCCTTGAAATTGGGGATCCCAACGCGTGGGTTTGGAGTCCAGAAAGAAGGTCAGCCCGTTCCCCATCTTGACTTCGACGTGCGTCCGCCCGTCCCACTCCTGCGGGACGGCGAGCCCGAGACGCCGGTAGAACTCCAGCGCTTGCCCCATGTCCTTCACGAGCAGGCCAAGCATGTAAAGATCCAATGCCATACAGGTGCTCCATTCTGTTTGCTTCTTGCTTCTGATAGCTTGCGGTCATGCCCGGTAACCGTCCACCGGAAGCATGACACGCGGCGGGGAGATGGGTGGTCGGGTCGGGCTGCCAATCCTCCGCCGAAGCCTAGGGCCGGTGACACTCCAGGAACTCACGCGCCACCTGGCGAGCCTGGGCGCCGTGAGGACTGAGCCAGAAGCCGAGGTGGTCCCCCTCCTCGATCCAGACCCGCTCCGCCCCAGCGATGCGCTCGTGGGCGAATACTCCATGGTAGAACTTGACATCCGCGTCGTGGGTGCCATGCACGACGAGCGCGGGGCAGCCCACCTGCTCCAGCGGCAAATCTGGCAGTTGACTGTACAAGGCGGTGTCATTGTCGGTGCCGGGCTTACGGGGCTTGTACGGGTACAAGGTGCCCGCGAACGCCCGAATGAAGTCTACGGCGTCGGGCGAGCCGAGGGCAAAGTCGAGGTGCGCTCGGAGCTGCCGCTTGGTGAAATAGGCCGTGCTGCCAAGGATCTGGCGCAGAAGCCAGGCCGGCTTCTTCCGACCGACCACCATCATGAGGAACTGGCCAATCCGGCCCATGAAGAGGGCTTCGGCGATAGGGTTGGCGGTCTCGGGCATCTCATGAGGGCCGCTGACGCTGTCAATAGCCACCAGTGCCCAGACGCGGTCGGGATGTCGCGCGGCGAAGACGTAGCCCGGCGGCCCGCCAGACGAGAGCGCGACCATGGCTGTTCGCTCCAGTCTCAGGGCATCCAGCAGTGCGGCGAAGAGGTCGGCCTGCGCCTCGATGCTCTGTCCACTTTCTAGCGGCGTGCCCAGGTAGCCCGGCCGCGAGAGCGAGAGCAGCCGGTACTGCGCGGGATCCAGCCAGCTCAGCGCGAGCCGCGCCTGATCTACGCCTCCGGCGCCGCCGTGGCTGGCCAGCACTACCGGTCCTGCGCCCTCTGTCAGGGCGAACTCTACCGGCCCAAGCGCTGTTTCGATGATCTGTGGGGTGATGGTCGCCCCAGGCAGCACGTGTGTAGCCGCAGCCATCGTGGTATCTCCCTTCCTGCTACACAAGCATTGTTCAGGCACACATGGAAGCCTGGCTGATGCTGGACCGTTGCCTTCAGACCGGCTTCAGTGCACGGATGAGTGCGGACAGGCCATGGGCAAGCGCTTCCTGCTCATCCTCCGTGAGCGCGGCGAGCAGCCGCGCGTGTCGCTCGTTGAGGTGCTGCGCGAGCGATGCCGCCTCCTGCTGACCGCTTTCGGTTAGGCCAATCTGCACGATGCGGGTGTCGTCACGATCGCGCTCCCGCGTGACCCAGCCGCGCCGCTCGAGCTCCCTGACGAGCCGACTCACCGTGCTTTTGTCGAGCTGCACGCGCTCCGCAAGCATGTGTTGCGGCATCGGCGCTTCATCTGCCAACGTCAGCAGCGCCAGCATTTTCGAGACCGAGGTAGAGAACCCCGCCGGCACTGGCCCTGGCTGGTAGAGAGCCAAGGCATGAATAAACGCACCGAAGAGGTCCTGCAACTGTTTGGCATCCATGCCGGTATTCTAGCACCAGATCGTTGCATTTGACAACCGTTGTCTAGCACCACTATGTGTGGGTGGCACTGTTCGGATCCACCCACATCTCCCTGTTCTTGGTCCTCCCACCGCAGATCGGGGTGTGTGGATGCGGCCGGGCATCGTCCGCTAGCCGAACACTGGCCGGCATGTATATCGCACGACTGCGCAACCCGTGCCGCTCGGTGCGCGTAGTCAGCATGACAGGCACAGTGCTGTGAGGCTATCAGGGTTACGCGAGCACGACTGCAGAGTTCTCCGCCTGCCCACCTCGCGGTACCCTTCGGCGCGTTGTCCGTTACCTCTTTCGAGGGGACTTCTCGCCTGCTTTGCGCCACAATCGCGGCGGCCAGAACCCGGACCCAATGCCGCAGCGTTAGCCTGAGACGGGCGGTGTCTTACGTAGCGCTGATCGTGACGCATGGAGGTCTGCTCTGATGCCGAAAGCCACGACCGCATCTTCGAATTACCGCACCACGAGCCGGCCAAGTCCCTGGTCGCTGCTCTTCCACATCCAGAAGACGTTCTCGCTAGTGGGCGCGGTGCTGGCCGATGCGCGTGTCCACTGGCTGCAGAAGTCACTCTTCGTCGGCACGCTTGGCGCGCTGCTCGCCGCGCTGCTGATTCCTGAGCTGGGTGTTGATCTGATGGCGCTGGTCTCCGGCATTGGCATTCCGCTCGACATTCTGGGACTGCCGCCAGAGGCTACCTTCGACTGGATCGCCTTCTCCGTCGCGTCGTACAACCTGCTCAAGCTGTTCCCGGCTGAGATCGTCGGCGAGCACTACGACCGGCTCTTCCGCGCCAACCGCTCGAACGCCGCATAGAGGTTCTCGCCACTTGCCTCGCCCTGCCGCACCGGAAGCGGGAGAGCGACGTGTGCCGGGCGCGTGTGAGGCGTTGGACGACGCCAAGACAGCGGTGGGACGGCAATGTGAAGAAAGGCACACCACATGACGCCTCCCGATCACGTGCAGTTTCTCACCTCCAAGACGTTGCCGCCATCACCGGGATACTCGCAGGTTGTGAAGGTCACTGGCGGACAAACGATCTATCTCGCCGGTCAGGTCGCTCTCGATACATCGAGAAACCTGGTCGGTCGCGGGGATTTCCGGGCACAGGCGCAGCAGGTCTTCGAGAATCTCAAGGCCGCGCTCGCAGCCGCCGGGGCGGACTTCAGCCATGTGGTGAAGCTGAACATGTATGTGCTGGACCGATCGAACCTGCCGATCTTGCGTGAGGTGCGCGACCAGTATGTGAATACACAAGCCCCTCCCGCGAGCACCCTCGTCGCGGTGCGCGGCCTGGCTCAAGAAGAGTTCTTGCTTGAGGTCGAAGCGGTTGCCAGCTTGCCGGCGTAGACACAGCGCTGGCCTACGGGCGCTTGGGGGCGTGGCCTCGGCCATCCAGCAGCGGATAGTGGCCGCTCGCGACTACCTGCTGCAGCCTGGAATAGGCCGCGTCTGATTGGGCCTGGGTGAGCGCGCCACCGCTGACAGCGCTCGCCAGCGCCGCCTTCGCGGCGTTCAGATAGGCGCTGTTGACCGCGCTGATATCCACGTGCTGAGCCTGGGCAATCTGCGCGATCGTCTGCCCGGCGGCGAGATCGGCCTCCAACGTGGCCGTCGAGATCTTCAGCGCGCCGGCAACTGCCTGCTCGACCTGCTGCCGCGCCGCCTGTCCCAGCGGACCAAAGGCGCCATGAGCCCCCGCCCCGCCGGCCTTCGGCCGGGCCGCCAGCAGAGCGCAGGGATTGCTGCTCAGGGTGTCGAGCCGTTGCTCTAGCTTGGCCTTCTGGGCGGCGGTGATCTTGCCGTCGGCTGCCATCTGATCAATGGTCTTTTGCAGGGCGTCTTTGTTGGCCGCCAACAGCTGGTCTTGCGTCACATGCAGGTCGCTCGCCAGTGCGTTCAAGTAGGTCTGGCAGTATGCGCCCTTCGCGGCGGGCGTGCTCTGTTGAGAGCCGGTCGCCGCGAAGGCTGGAATGCTGCTACCAGCCAGTATCCCCGCCAGCAGTCCAGCCGCGAATAAGCCTACGCCACCCAGCCCCAGCAGCACCCGCTTGTTGGCGAAGACGTGCGTCCAGCCCAAGAATCGTTGCATTGTGGTTATTGCTCCTCTTGCCGCGAGCGTCGGCCTCTTCTTTCACGCTCCGCCGTATGCCTCAGTGTACCCGCTGATTGCCGTGTCAGCCAGCAGCCACCTGTAAAGTTTCAGCAAATCCTCACGTCGAGAGAAGTGTGCGTGCTAGCCCCCACTCGCGCCGGCTGGCTACGCCCGGTCCTAAGCGATTGACCGCACTCCCGGCTTTCGCTACATTTGTCGCGCCGTTTCCGAATCGCGTTGCTGCGGACGGCGGTCGCGCCTGTGCCAGGATCAGGCGCGGATATGAGTGCCCGATCAACGGGTGGAGGCTGCTCGCGATGATTATCTGGGGAACGCGCCGCCGCAACAACGTGCTGGGGCAGATGCAGTATGTCTGCCCCGGCTGCCACCAGCCGACGTACCATGGCGTGGTGCGCTCCAAGTACTGGTTCACACTCTTCTTCATCCCGATCTTCCCGTTCAGCAATGCGACGACCTCGCGCTGCATGAAGTGCGGCTTCCAGGAGAAGGTTGATAACAAGCAGGCGGATCAGATGCTTGCGGCTGGCCAGATGATACCAGCGCCGCAGAAGTAGGCGTGTTACTCGCTCGCCGGCTAGGTGGCGCCGGCAAGCGGCGTACCATCTGGCAGGAAGAAGTCCGCGATCCACTCGACCGCCTCGCGCACTTGTCGCTCGCTGACGTCGTGGCGGTGCTCGTAGAGTCGCAGCGCCAGCCGTTGCGGCTCATCCGCGTAGGCGGGCCGCGCCAGCTCGTAGAGCCGCTGCGAGCCGCGCGCGGGGATGAGGTCGTCGTGCCGCCCGTGCGAGAGCAGCAGCGGACGCGGAGCGAGTCGCGCGATACGCTCCGCCGCATCATGGGCTTCTCCATAGGCAAGTGTTTCTGGCGACGGCGGCCGCGTGTTGAAGTGCTTGATGTCTAGCAGATCGGAGAGCGACGCCCCCGCCAGGGAGGCTACCCCCGCCGCGCGCTCGTCCTCGGTGGCCACGATCAGCGCCACCACCGCGCCGAGCGAGAAGCCGCCCACCAGAAGCGCGTCCGTCCGCACCTGCGGCAAGGTCGCCAGTGTTGCGAGGCCCGCCCGCACATCCTCGACCGTGTGCTGTATCACCTCCATGGCATAGTCGGCGTGCATATCGGTCATCCAGTTCGGGCCGGAGGTCGGGAACCGCTCGCCGTGGCCCCAGGCGTCCGCTAGCAGCACGACGAAGCCCAGCCCCGCGAGCTGGCGTGCAAAGGGCAGCAGCGCGGCCTTCTCCGAGGCATACCCATGCTGCAAGATCGCCCCTGGGTGCGGCCCAGGCGACTCCGGCCGCACCAGCAGGGCTGGCACTCGATCCGGGCCAATTCCCAGTCGCTCCACCTCAGCAATCACGTAACGAGGCGACAGACCAGCATCCACCCTGATGCAATCCTCTCCAGGCCACGCAGGGCTACGCAGCGCGTCATGATAGGCACGGCTCCCCGGTGATCCGGCCCTTCCGCGCGCAATCCGGTGTACGTCGCCGTGGCAGTGGGGGTTGCGGAGCTAGTCCTGTCAGCGCATGAGTATGGCGCCTAGCTGCCCTGGGGCTGTCGGATCCTGTGGCTGTCGAATATCAGGCGATCCCGCCGGATCTTGCCATCCTGCATCGTCAGGAGCTTGGCGCAAGTCAGGCTGCCGAACCGCTCGGTGAGCAGGTCGTACATGATCAGCGCCTCTGTAGTGTCGCCATACGCCGAGATCACCTGAACGCCGGTGACGCCCAGCATCCTGACAAGTCCCTTGAGGCCTTCCATGTAGGCCTCTTTTCCGTCCACATGGCCTAGCGGGCCATCGAACACCACATCCTCGGCGACGAAGCTTGCGGCCGCATCAATGTTGCCACGCGTCCATGCCTCCGTGAATGCGCGAGCGATGTCGACGACAGTAGCGTCCTGGGGCATCTTGGCCTCCTCTTCCCTTGTGTTGATGCCGGCATAAGCCGGCGGAGGCACACATCATCGCCGGCCGAGCGGCGATCGTGAGCCTTGCATCCCCACGCGTCTGTAATTCTACCGGTGCGCGTCACCCAACTCGCAGCGCGTCCAGTGCCGCCATCTCTTCCGGTGTCAACTGCCAGCCCAGCGCGCCAGCGTTCGCCTCCGCCTGCGCCGCGTTCTTCGCCCCCGGGATCGGCAAGGCGCCACGCTGGATCAGCCAGCGAAGCGCTACCTGCGCCTCGGTCTTGTCGCCGTGAGCGGCGCCGATGCGCCCGAGCAGCTCGACCGCCGGCAAGGTCTGGCGCAGTCGCCGCGCGTTGATGCCGCTCATCAGCCGCCGCATGCGGCCCGGACGAGCCTCGGCACGATGGAATTTACCCGTCACCAGTCCCTGCTCCAGCGGGCTGTAGGCGATCAACCGCACGCTAAGCTCGTGGCACGCACCTAATACGCCGTTGTGCTCCACTTTCCGATTGAGCAGACTGTAATGGACCTGATTGGAGGCCAGCGGCACCCCGCGGCGCGCCAGCAGCGCATGTGCGCGGCGCATCCGCTGTGCTCCGTAGTTGCTCACGCCAATGGCGCCGATTCTGCCGGCCTCGACCTGATCGGCGAGCGCGTTCATGAGTGTCTCAAGGCGCATCAGGCTATACGGCCAATGGACCTGATAGAGGTCAATGCGCGGCCGTCCCAACCGCGCCAGACTGGCCGCGACGGCTGCGTTGATGCTGCGGGCGCTGAGGCGATACGGCAGCGGCGCGTATTTCGTGGCCACAACCACCTCACCGCCGGCTGGGTCTTCGCTCACCAGCTTCCCCAGCAGCCGCTCTGATGTGCCGCGCCCATAGACCTCAGCCGTGTCGAAGAAGGTGATGCCCGCCGCGCGACTGGCCGCGTAGGCCGCCGCTACCTCCGCCTCGGCGTACTGCTTGCCGTAGCCCCACAGGTTGCGGTCCCCCCACTGCCACGTCCCGGCTCCCAGGGCGCTCACCGCCTGGCCCGAGGCCCCCAGCCTGACACGCTCAACCTCTGTCTCCCGCGCCATCGTCGCCTCCTCTATGATGGCAGTGCCATCCGCGCTCCCAGCCAGGCATGTGGCCGTTTGCCAGCGGGGCTAGTCGTCGTGCGGCAGAGACACGCTGCGCTGCCGCTTGAGCGCCGAGGCGCGCCGCTTCTCCTCGAGACGGCGCACGCGGCTGGCGGCCGTCGGCCTTGTCGGCACGCGCGGCACCTCCGGACGTTGTAGCTCCTCCAGTTTCGCCGCCATCCGGACGAAGGCCGCCTCACGGTTCGCATGCTGCGAGCGCCGCTCAGTCGCCGTCACCACCAGGCCTGTTGGCCGGTGTGTCAGCCGCACGCCGGTCTCGACCTTGTTGCGATTCTGCCCACCTGGCCCTGTCGCGCGCATGAACTCGATATCGCAGTCGCGCTCCAGCGACTCTCGATCGGTGGGATAGGTCTGCTCCGCCATGCCGCCTCCGCGCATCGCGCCGTTTCGTTCGCTCCACCCTGTCGCAGAGCATAGCACCCCGCACGTAGAGCGAGCGCCCCGCATGCGACGCGAGGCGCCAGTGGGGGCAGATACGAGTTCGCCAGGCAAGCCAAATCGAACTGGAATACGGCGACGAGTGACGGGCCGCGTGGTCTGCTGGGATGGGACTCCTCAACCGCGCAGCACCGGCCGAGTCAGGCAGGTTGGCCCACCCTCCGCCTTGAGCGACACTTCCTCGCCGCGATACGTCCGCACACGGCAACCGGCCGCCTGCAGCCGGCTCTGCGTCACCAGGTTGCCTTCCAGCATCACGCAGTCGCGCGGCCCCACCGCCAGCACGTTTGGTCCCATCGTCGCGAATTCGGCCTCCGGCACCTCGATCAGCTCGAATCCTCGCCGCTGCAGCTCCTGCACGAATGGCACAGCCAGCAGGGGCAGATAGACCACCGCTAGCTTTTCATCCACGATGCTGATGAGCGAAAGCAGGTGCAGGCACGCCTCCGGACCGGTGTAGTACGGCAGTTGCACCGGGAATACCGTCACCCCCAACGGCCCCAGCGCCTCGCGGAGTTGCCGCAGACCTTCGGCGTTGGTCCGGAAGCTCTGACCCACTGCGAGCGTCTCGGCGTCCACCCACAGCAAATCGCCGCCCTCCGCCCGCGCATCGTCTTCCAGCCGCGTCATGATGGGCACACCGGCCGCCTCCAGCCTCCGGCCGAGCGCCTCTTCCTCGCCCCGCCGCAGCGCCTTGCCCATCGCCAGCAGCACTGCCCCGGCATCGGTCACCAGCGCCGGATCGAACGTGAAGATCGCGTCGGCGCACCCTGGCTGCTCTTCATCGTGATACAGCACCTCTACGCCAGATTCGCGCAGCAGCGCGGCCAGCCCGTCGTGCTCCGCTTGCGCCCGCTGCAGGTCCGGCTGCGCAGTATAGTGCCAGGCCGCCGGATCGGCCTCGCCGAACGCCGTATCGGGCCGCCTTACGATCACGCGCCGCAACGGCGCCCACATCGTCTGCCCACCGTATGCCCGTTCCATACACTGCCCCCTTTGTTCCACCGGGACCGCGCCTCTCACGCTGGCAGTGTACACCGCGCGCTCACCTCTGCGCTTCCGCCGACGGCCGCAGCGTCGTGAGGAGCGCCTGTTTGCGTTCATGTGGCATAAACGAGGCGCGCACGGCGTTGGATGTGAAGCGCAGTAGCTCGGCGGGCGAGAAGCCGAGGGCGTGGCTTTGCGCCAGCGCGTATTCCCGCCCGATCGTCGTGCAGAGCTGGACGGGGTCGTCAGTGGCCAGCGCGACCGAAATCCCAGACCCGACGAGCTGCCGCAGGCAGCGGCACATCGTCCAGCGGATTCAGAGGGATGGTGGCCGGGGTCTGCATGCTGGTATGTTAGGGCGAGCGGGCCGGCGGGGGCCAAGCGAGATAGCATCCCGCGCGCGATCGCGCGAGATGAAACGGAGCAACGAGATGCCAGAGCAGCATGACAATACGCCTGACGACTCCTCCGCAGCGCCGCTGACCTTCGCGCAGGCACAGGCCGCGGTGGACGCCTCGATTCGCGCGCTCGGCGGCTACTGGCCGCCGCTCGCCAATCTTGCCCGGCTCTTCGAGGAGTGTGGCGAGCTGGCGCGCGCCGTCAACCAGGGGCACGGCCCGAAGCGGCTGAAGGAGGGTGAGGTGCAGGCTGCCGCGCGTGAAGAGCTTGGCGACGTGCTCTACGTGTTGCTGGTGCTCGCCAACAGCCTCGACCTCGACGTGGGCGCCGCGCTCGGCGACGCGCTCGCCCGCGCCCAGCAGCGTGCCAATCAGTCGCCTGGTGGCTAGAGGCGCATCCGGTGCATGCTCACAGGTGCGGACGAACTTGCGGTTGACGCCGTGTGAAGATGAGTGAAACATCGGGCGCTTCCATCGAGTCTTTCCATGGCATGTGCTACCATCCCCAAAGCCAGTCAATTAGGTGGCCCGCCGTGTGCATCTGTGCGGTGCAGTGTGTCGCAGGCGCGATGGAGGGCACGAGCGATGAGCGACGAGATCAAGCAGCGTAAGGCCGAGCACGTCTCCGCCGCCCTCCAGCACGATGTCTCCGCACCGCAGGCCGCCTCGTGGGCCGACGTGCGCCTGGTGCATCGCGCGCTGCCGGAGGTAGACCTCGACCAGATTGATACCTCGGTGGACTTTCTCGGCCACCGGCTGCGCGCCCCAATCTTCGTCTCCTCGCTCACCGGCGGCCATCCCGATGTCGCCATCATCAACGAGCGGCTCGCCACAATCGCCGAGCAGTACGGCCTGGCGATGGGCGTTGGCTCGCAGCGCGCCGCGATTGTCAATCCCCCGCTCGCCGAGACCTATTCCATCGTCCGCGCGAAGGCCCCCAGCGCCTTCTTGATCGCCAACGTCGGCGCCCCGCAGCTCATCGCGCAGCGGCGCCACCCCTCCTTCACGCTCGCCGAGGTCCGCCGCGCCGTGGAAATGATCCGCGCGGACGCGCTGGCCCTGCATCTCAACTATCTGCAGGAGGCTGCGCAGCCCGAAGGCGACCGGCAGGCGCGCGGGACGCTAGCCGCATTCGCCGCCATGACAGCGCAGATCGGCGTGCCCGTGATCGCCAAAGAGACCGGCGCTGGCATCAGCTTCGAGCAGGCGCGCGCGCTGGCCGCGGCGGGCGCGTCCGCGATTGATGTCGGCGGGGCCGGCGGCAGCAGTATGGCGGCGATGGAGACTGTGCGCGCGGAGGGCCGTGGCGACGTACGCACCGCCGGCATCGGGCGGCTCTTTCGCGACTGGGGCATTCCCACGCCAATCGCGGTCGTCGAGAGCACGCAGGGCGCGCCCGCTCTACCGATCATCGCCACTGGCGGTGTTCGCTCTGGCCTGGATGCCGCGCGCGCGCTGGCCCTGGGCGCCACGCTCGTCGGCATGGGCTTCCCGTTCCTCAAGGCCGCCAGCGAGGGCATGGAGGCACTGCGGGTGTTCCTCGATACGTTCCTTGCCGAGCTGGCGGTCGCCATGCAGCTCGCCGGCGCCACTGATATGGCCGCACTGCGTCGTGCGCCCGTCGTGGTCACCGGCCCGACGCGCGAATGGCTGGAACTGCGCGGCTTCGGCGATATCGTCCGCACGTTGGCACAACGCGGGCGCTGACGTCAGGATGTTGAGATTTCCGCATTGACGCGCGGCCCCCAGCGGATGCTACAATCCCACCCATGAGAAACCGACGGCTCTGTTGGGGCATGGCTACCTGCACGCCCCGCCTCGAAAGCATTCCGCTGATCGTGCCAACCTGCCGCGTAGGCGTCATACGCCAGGCCTACGCGGCATGACACGGCGACTGGAATCCCTCGCTCCGCGCTGATCTCCGCGTGAGCGACGCCATTGTGTCTTGCCCCCAAGCGCACGATCCTCGCGCTTTGCCTGGCGTGTCGCCTCCTCTCCATTCGCCGCGCAGACGGCGCTCTCTGCCTTTGCGCGCTCTCCCACGCTTTCTCAGCGCATTCCCATGAAGAGGCTGCCCGCTATGTCCGTCGAAACCGATCTGTCTGCTGCCCCGGCCGCATCCACTGACCGCCGCCCTATGCGCCTGCTTGGCCGCAATCGCGACTACACGCTGCTCTGGTCGGGGCAGCTCATCTCGTCCACCGGCTCGCAGATCTCCGATATCGCCATCCCGCTGCTGGTGTACAGTCTGACCCAGTCGGCGGCGCAGACCGGCATTGCCGGCGCGCTGCGCGGCATCCCGTATGTGCTGCTGATGCTGCCCGCCGGCGCGCTGGTGGACCGCTGGAACCGCCGCCGCGTTATGCTCATCTGCGACACGGGCCGCACGCTCGCGCTTGCCAGCATTCCACTCGCCGCGCTGTTCGGCCGCCTCAGCCTGCCCCAGATCTACCTCGTCGCGCTGATCGAGGGCACGCTGCACGTCTTCTTCTCGCTTGCCCAGACTGCCAGCTTGCCACGCATCGTGCCCAGCCCCCAGCTTCCGGCTGCTACCGCCCAGAACGAGCTTCTCGAATCTACAGCGGTACTTGCGGGTCCGCCGGTGGCCGGAGCGCTGTTTGGAATCAGCCGCGCGCTGCCATTCCTTGCCGATGCGATCTCCTACGCAGTCTCGGTCGCCACTGTCTTCCTCGTGCGCACGCCTCTGGCGCCCGAGCGCACGGCGGAGCCGATCTCGCTGCGCGCCATCGCCGCCGATGTGAGGGAGGGCATCGTCTGGCTCTGGCGCGCGCCCGTGATCCGCTTCCTGGCGGTGTTGACCTCTGGCCTGATGATTTCCAGCTACGGTTACTCGCTGGTGGTGATTGTGCTGGCCAAGCAGCAGCATGCCTCCAATTTCACCATTGGCCTGATCTTCGGTGCGGGCGGCGCGGGGGCGATCATTGGCGCGCTGCTGGCTGCACCCTTGCAGGCACGGCTCGGCTTCGCCCGGCTGATACGCGTCGCGACGTGGGGCTGGGCGCTGACCTGGCTCGGCTTCGCCGTCGCGCCAAATCCGCCGCTGCTGGCTGTGGCTACCGCGCTGAGCTATGTCGTGGTGCCGATCTATATGGCTACCCAGTTTGGCTACCGCCTGCAGGCCATCCCTGATGCGCTCCAGGCGCGCGTCAACTCGGTCTTCCGGCTGATCGCCTTCGGGGTCCAACCGCTCGGCTTCGCGCTCACCGGACTGCTGATCCAGCTCACTGGTCCTATCGCCGCGGTGCTGCTGCTCTTCATCCCGCAGATCGCGCTCGCGCTCGCTGTATCGCTCAATCCGCGCCTGCGCCGCGGCGGTGCTATCGAACGTGACGAGGCCGCGTAGTGTCTTCGGGGAAGAGTGCGCCGTCCACACGCCCTTGCGGCCCAGGGACCAGGTAGTCTATACTTCCCCCCATAAGCAGTGACCCCAGGCTTGTAGCAGCCGGCAGCAACCGAACTGCCGGCAAGACGCGGAGACCGTCACGGCCCTCACCCACCGGGGTACCCCACAGATGCGAGACCCGGCGCAGCAGGACCCTAGTCGCACGCACGTCAAGTCCAGATTTGGCACGCGACGAGGAGGAATGCGGAGATGGGAATGCTTCGAGTGTTGTCGCGCAGCGGCGATGATCAGTTCACCTGGAACCGCGTAGCGGTCGAGGTCGGCGATCCGGAAGCCCTTGCCGCGGTCCGCGAGGCCGAGCGCATCTTTGAGGAACAGCGCGCCCACGGCGCGACCGCCGTCCGCCTAGCTCCGGGCCGCCCCGCCGAGCGCATCGAGCGCTTCGACCCCGAGGCAGAGCAGATCGTCATGGTGCCACGCGTCGTCGGTGGATAGAGGGCCAAACGGACGATGAAGGACATCTTTCCCTACAGCATCATGCTGCTCATCGCCCTGGTCTTCGCCGCGCGTATGGTTCTTCTGCTCGCCGATTGGCCCTCCGTCAGCTCCCGCGTCTGGCCATGGTTGCGGACGCGGAGCTGGTGGCCAGTCGCGGCTGATCATGCGGCCGAGACGTTGCTGCGCTCCACGCTCTCGCCGGAGGACTACCGCCGTCTCACCGCTAACGCCTATCTCGAGATCGCCAGCCCGACGCGCGCAGGGCGGACGTACCGCATCCCGCGCGGACCGGGACAGGTGCTGGTGGTCGAAGGCGGCCGGGTGACGGAGCGGCTATGCTTGCAGCCAACCGAGTCGCTGCCCGAAGCTGACGTCATCCTCATGCACAAGCTGCTGATCGAGGCGGACGAAGCCACGTATCTGGAGACCGCCAACCATTTCCCCCGCTCGGTCTGGCGCTGATCGTCTCACGTTCGCGCGTGAGTCGCCAGGCGGAGCGGATCGCTCCCATCGGCCGGCTCGACCAGGCCCGCACGGACGCGTGCCCGCGGAAGCGCGGTTGCCGCTCGTTCGTGTTGCGCCAGGACAAGCGCCGCGCTACTTTGTCTGCCAGGTTAGCTTGTTGCCGAGTGCCAGCGCGAGTGCCAGTGCCATCAGCGCCGCGCCGCCAAAAAAGAGCCAGTCTACGCTCGGAACCACCGTGGCCGCCGCGCCGTAGGCGAAGATCGAGAGTGGCGTCCCCAGGAAGCTCCCCATCAGCACGAAGCTCATCATTCTGCCCATCATATCGAGTGGGATGAAGCGCTGGATGACTGTTGCCAGCAAGACGTTGCTGGCCGTGGTGAGCAGCCCCATCACCGCAAAGATGCCCGCCATCAGGAAGATGCTCGGGGCCAGTGGAATCACTGCCGCCAGCAGCGTGAATGGCACGAATAGCAGGACGCCCACCAGCGTCTTGCGCCGCACGCGCACCGCCAGGCCGGCCGCCACCGCACCTAGCACAGAGCCCAGCCCGAAGCCGCCAACCACGATACCCTGCACCTGTGGCCCCGCAATGAGCCCCACGCGCTCCTTCAGTAATAGCGGCACGCCCACCTCGAAGAGCCCGTTGATCGCGAAGTTGGCAATCAGCGAGACCCCGATCAGCATGACCAGAAAGCGCGTGCGCCCCAGATAGCGCAGCGCCTCGCCCAGGGAGCCTGCCTTTGGCGCATTGCTCGCCTGCGTCGCGTCGGTCGCACCCTGAGCGGGCGCTCGGCGCGGCATGCGGATCAACGCCAACGTCAGCACGGAGACCACGAAGCTTGCCGCGTCCACCACGAAGCCGAAGGCGAGCCGGGTGGCCGTGAGCACAATGCCCGCGACGCCCGGCCCGACGAAGTTGCTGGTCTGAAAGGTCAACTGCTCGTAGCTATTGGCCGCCTGGAGATCCTCGGTGGACACCAGATGCGGCACCATCGCACTGGATGCCGGATAGAAGAGGCCGCTGGCGATGCCGAGCAGCCCCGAGAGCGCCGTGATGGCCCACAGCGGCGGCACAGCGACGAAGATCGCCAGGCCGGCCAGCGCGCCCATAATCAGCATACGGGCAATGTCGGCGCTCATCATCAGGTTACGCGGCCCCATCCGGTCGGCCAACACGCCACCCAGCACGGTGCAGAGGCCCAGCGTCAGCGCCGAGATGCCCAGCACGAGAGAAAGCGCCACCGGCGAGTCGGTGACGCGCAGCACCAGCCAGGGGATGGCCAGAAAGTAGAACTGGTCGCCCAGGCGAGAGATGGTCTGTCCGGCGATCAAGCGGCGGAAACTGGCTAGCCGCAGCGGCGCAAGAAAGCCGCCGCCACGGCGGCCACTCGTGCGTGCTGTGCCCACCACCTGCGATGCCGATGCGTTCTCCGCCTCCCGCTCGCCTTCGGTCTCCGCGAGATGCTGTGCCCGCGTTTCCTGCGCGCCGGGCGCCTCCAGGTCATGCCGTGCCCCAGCAGCCACAGCCGCCTCGGCTGCCTGATCGAACATGCGTCTCTTCCCCTTCGGCCACTCACAGGCAATGTCCGCTGGACCGAGTTCATATACATTCCAGTCGGTTTGTGAATAATATCAGGCATGCCGGCGCACGTCAAGGGGTGGCGAGTCGAAAGCTCAGCGGCGAGCGAGGCCACGTGCAGCCGCTTCGCGCGAGTTGGCACGGCGCGTGCAATAGGCCCAGAATGAGAGAGTCGTCCCGTCGGGGAGAGGATGACGTACATGATGCCACAGGAATCCAGCAACAACATCAACGGCGGGCCGACCACCTTCGGCGCGAACTTCACCGCCGACGAGGTCGCCCGCCTGGTTGACCTGCGCCGAAGCGTCCACGAGCACAGTGAGTTCCTCGAGCGCGTGATTGACCAGCGCCGGCTAGAGTTTGCCCGCTGGCTGCTCGAGAAGGGCAAGCTGACGGATACCTGCGCGGAAATCTAGAGGCTTGGCCATGCCGCAGAGGCGCAGCATTGAGGTCGTCCACCCGTCGTACGTCGCGTAGTTCGCTTCATCGCGCTTCCCGGTTGATCGCCCACAGACCGCAGGCTCCCACACGACTAGCTGGCGGAGTCATTCTCGGGAAGCAGGCACGCGAAGACTTCATTGCCGAGCAGGCGGCCGCGCTCCGTCAGGCGCAAGGAATCGCCCGCACGCTCCAGCAAGCCCGCCGCCCAAACATCCGCCAGGCGCTCGCCAAAGACCGCGTCGAACTCAACTCCGAAGCGCCGAGCGAACGCCGCCAGATCCAGTCCTTCCACCAGGCGCAGGCCCAGGATACCTGTCTCTGCCTGCTCGAGGTCGGCTGAGATGCGCTCGCGCTCGACCACCGCGGCTGCCGGGAGTGTGTTCCGCTCGTCGTCACGCTCATCCTGCCAGCCGGCTGCCGCCGCTTCGACCCGCTCGCAATACGCGCGCACGGGGCGCGCCTCGCTGTAGCGCCAGCCGTCGAACCAGCCATGCGCACCGGCGCCGAGACCGATGTAGGGCAGATTATGCCAGTAGGTGAGATTGTGGTGGCAGTGATGCCCCGGCAGCGCCCAGTTCGAGACTTCGTACTGGCCATAACCGGCGGCCGTCAGTCGCTCGGCGGCTCGCTCATACATGTCGGCTGCCACATCGTCGTCTACCGGCCGCACACGTCCCTGGCGCACCCAGGTGAAGAGCGGCGTGCCCTCTTCTACGATCAATGAATAGAGCGAGAGGTGCTCCGGCCGCAGGGCCAGCGCGCGGTCGAGTGTCGCCTCCCATGTCTGCATGGATTGCCCTGGCAGGGCATAGATGAAGTCGAGATTGATGCTCGTGAAGCCCGCCGCACGGCCTGCCGCTACCGCACGCTCGATCTCCTCAGGTGTGTGGATGCGGCCCATCCAGCGCAGGAGTTCCGCATCGAAGCTCTGCGCGCCCATGCTCAGCCGATTGACGCCCGCGGCGCGCACCTCGTCGAGCTGGCCGTACTCCAGCGTGCCAGGGTTGGCCTCCAGCGTGATCTCGGCATCGCCATCCACGGCGAAGGCGGTATGCGCCGCGGCGAGCAGCGTCGCCACTTGATCGGCGGTCAGCAGGCTCGGCGTGCCGCCGCCGAAGAAGATGGTCCGGCAGCGGCGGGGGCTGCCGCCAGGTAGAGAGGCCCAACGGCCGGCGAGGGCGATCTCTTCGGCCAGCGCTGCCACGTAGCGCTCGCGCAGTCCCAGCAGCCCCGCGTAGGAGTTGAAGTCGCAGTAATGGCACTTCGCATGGCAGAAGGGGATGTGGAGATAGAGCGAGATGGTATCGAGCAAGGCGTCTGGCGCGGCGATCTGATCGGCGGGTCGCGCCGCAGCCGAGGTATCGGTCATGCTGGTCATGCGTAAATTCCTGGCAGGCAGATCTCTATGAGCCATTCCAGCGCATTGTCGCACATGGGCGCTCCGCCGTGCCGCGCGGTGCCGTCTGTAAACGAGCGCGCCGACGACACACGACGACGGGACGACACGCCGTCGTGAGCGCATCGCCCCGCCTGAGCTGGTCGCCGTGAGTGGTCTATGGCTGCGGGGGCAGGCCCGGCTGGCCTCCATTGGATTGCGATACGGGGGTCGGCAACGTCGTGTTGAGATTGGGCAGCACCGGCAGATTGCGCGTGTCCTGCAGCATGGTCGAATTGGGCTTGCTGATGTGGTTGGCCGCATCGGCGCGGCGACCACTTAGCCAGTGCGAGAGCGCATTGCTCTGCGCGGCTTTGAGCAGCGAGTCATCCACCGCGCGGTTGGGATCGAACGCCAGCACCTTGATCAGGTCGAAGGTGCCAGTGGCATCTTTGATGACCGGACTGATCACATTCACCTGCTGGCCACTAGCGAAGACCCAATCACTGATAGCCGCATCGCCGGTCCAGGGCGTGATCCAGCCCGCATCGCCGCCCGTGTTCTTGCTGTCGGCGTCCAGCGAATCCTGTTTGGCGAGCGCTTCCCACGTGGCCGTGCCCTTGACGAGCTTGTCGCGCAGCTGCGCGGCCAGCGAGGCGCTACCCACCTGGATACGCAGGAGATGCGCCTGCCGAGTCGGCGAGACGACCTGCGCCTGGAGGTAGGCCTGCATCTTGGTGCGGCGAACCTGCATCGTCACGCCAGCGCGCACGTCGTCGGCGCTCACGTTGTTCTTCGAGAGGAAGTCAGAGAAGCTCTCGTTGGGCGGGAACGCAGCCTTGAAGGTGTTATAGGCGTCGGTAATCTCTTTGCTGGTGGGCTCGAGCTTGACCTTGGCCGTCGGATCGCTTCGCTCGAACTGCGCAATCCCCTGTAGGATGAGCTGGTTCTCGACGATATCGTCCATGCTGGTCTGCGTGAGCTGCGTCTGCGAGAAGTTCGACTCGTCGGCGGAGATCTGCGAGGCAAGGACTTCGTTCTGCGTGATAGCGGCCTGATCGCCGTTCTTTACCCTGGTTTGCAGCGCGGCCTGCTGGCGGAACTCACTCTGCAGCCGGTTCCACAAGTCCTGCGACTTGAAGGCCAGATACCGGCGGTAGGTGTCCTGTGTGACACCGTTGCCGTTGATGGTGACGATTGATTGATTGGGAATGAGGAACGTCTGCTGGATGAAGCCGAAGATGAAGACGACCACCACGATGGCGATCACCACGCCGAAGAAGCCGTAGGCGAAGCGCTGCTGTAATCGGTTCTTCTGGACGCGCGTGAGATGGCCGCCCCAGCCGAAGATTAGCGGCTTGCCGTCGCGGAATCCCTCGACGCGCGCCGTCTGGCGCCGGGCGCTCGACGGCTTGGCTGCGCCGGCCTTCGTGCGAGCCCGGCGCGCCGCACTTGGTTTGCGCATTGTCTGGTTGCTCATGGGCGTCCAGCATCTCCCAGTGTATGGGACAGGGCGCGAGCGACATCCTTGCACTGAAGGAAATGCGCTCACGCCCGCCCGCGAGGGTCTTACGAGCCGCGGATATGCGCGGCGGTGTAGGGCAGCATCGCCATGAAGCGCGCGTTCTTGAGTGCGGTGCTCAGGCGGCGCTGATGCTTAGCACAGGTGCCAGTCTTGCGGCGCGGCTCGATCTTGCCGCGGTCCGAGAGATACCGGCGCAGGCGTGCCACATCTTTATAGTCAATCTCGCGCACGTGGTCAACACAGAACGTGCAGACCTTGCGGCGCGACCGAAAATCGCGCCCGCGTCCGCCGGGCCGTGGTCCGCGGTCAGGACCGCGATCTGGTCCCCGATCTGGTCCGCGATCCGGTCCCCGGTCATGGCCGCGATCTGGGCCGCGATCCGGTCCACGATCTGGGCCGCGATCCGGTCCACGATCCAGGCCGTTCGCGGTCGGCGCGACACCCACACCACTTGGCTCTCGCCTCTGCATCGAAAGTCTCCTTTACGTCTGGGTCTGCCGGCCGAGCGGAGAGGTATCGCCGTGGCCGGCACGTAAATCTCGTGCGGGCGCCATTCGCCCGCCGAAGCCGATGGCGCTATGCGCCCACCGGCTTCAAGGATGGTTCGCCATGATCTAGAACGGCAGGTTGTCGGGATCCACCTCATCGGACGAGCCCGAGCCGCCGCCAGCTTGCGAGTCTGCACGAGAGTCGAGCATCTGCATGTCATTGGCGACGACTTCCCATGCGGTCATCTCAACGCCGTCCTTATTGGTGTACCTGCGCGAGGTCATGCGGCCCTCAATGTAGACCTTCGAACCCTTGTGCAGGTACTGATTGCAGCGCTCGCCAAGCTGTTCCCAGGCAACGATGTTGAACCAAGTCGTCTCTTTGGTTGACTCGTTGCTATCACGGTCACGGCGCCACCGGTTGACGGCGAGGCTGAACTTAGTAATCGCCTTGCCGTTTGGCGTGTAGCTCATCTCTGGGTCTTTGCCCAGATTGCCGATGAGCATGATCTTGTTGAGCATGCCTGTCCCTTCCCCTCCGCGGCGACGCAGTCCTGGGCGCGCGCTCGCGCCGGGACGATGCGCTTATGCGTCTGCTTCTGCCTCCGCTTGGGTTGCGCCAGTC
>DASUBU010000143.1:0-16881 GCA_035763125.1 Ktedonobacterales bacterium | reverse complement strand
GCAGCCCGATGGCGAAGGCCTCCGTGCCGGAGATGCGGACGATGCCGATGCCGCCGGTGCCGGGCGGGGTGGCAATCGCGGCGATGGTCTCGTCGAGGGCCTGTCCATCGGCGGCGAGGCCGGTGTCGGAAGTTGGCGAAGTGGCGGTGTCGGTATCGGTCTCCATGGGCGCAGTGTATCACGCGGCCGGCAGACAGCGTGAGACGGTCCGCCGGGCCTACGCGGGCTCGCGCCGATCAATGTGCGTCGACCTCGACCACCGCTTGGGCAAACGCCTGCGGGGCTTCCTGCGGCAGATTGTGCCCGACGCCGCCCGTGATGAGCCGATGGGCATAGGCGCCCAAGAATTTGCTGCGATAGGCACTGCTGTCCGGGTGCGGGGCACCATTGGCATCCCCTTCAAGGGTAACGGTGGGCACCGTGATGACCGGACCCGCGGCCAGCCGCTGTTCCAGCTCGTCATATTGCGACTCGCCCTCGGCCAGGCCGAGCCGCCAGCGGTAATTATGGATGACGATGCTGACGTGATCCGGATTGTCGAAGGCTGCTGCGGTGCGTTCGAACGTGGCATCATCGAACTCCCACTTCGGCGACGCGAGCTGCCAGATGAGCTTGTCGAAGTCGCGCCGGTAGGCCTCATAGCCGGCGCGGCCGCGTTCCGTGGCAAAGTAGTATTGACACCACCAGGCAAGTTCTGCCTGCGGCGGCAACGGCATCTGGTTGGCTGCCCGGCTGCCGATCAGATAGCCACTCACCGAGACCATGGCCTTGCAGCGTTCGGGCCACAGCGCCGCCATGACGTTAGCCGTCCGCGCGCCCCAGTCAAAACCGGCGAGGATGGCCCTCTCGATCTGGAGCGCATCCATCAACGCGATGATATCGACGGCCACGACCGCTTGCTGGCCGTTGCGGAGCGTGTCACTGAAACGAAAGCGCGTCGGGCCAAAGCCGCGCAGGTACGGGACGATCACCCGGTAGCCGCTGAGGCCAACAGCGGGGCCACATCGACATAGCTGTGAATGTCGTGGGGCCAGCCGTGGAGCAGCAGGACCGCTGGAGCGGTGGTGGGGCCAGCTTCGGCATAGCCGACATTCAGGACGCCGGCATCGACCTGTTTGAGGGAGGCGAAGAACGTGTGCGTCCCCGGCTTCATCGGGGGCAGATCTGCCGGTTTCGCCGTGCCCATCAGTGAGGCTCCTTTGAAAGCGACTGAGCTCGAGCCGATAACGGCCGCCGCCACGGTGCGGCGATCGGGCGCCTAGCCTCCGCCATGGATCAGCCGAACGTGAACGCAAACGCCTCCACGCCCGCATCGAGAAACTCGATCTCGAACAGACGATCCGCGATGGGCTTCGGTTGCCGGATCAGCTGATACAGCCGCTGTTCGCTCACCGTGCCGTGGCCCTGGTCGTCAATGTCACTCCCGTGCGCGGCGCCCGGCGCTTGTCCATCGAGGCGCACACGGAAACGCACGGATGCGCCTCGCGTCGCCGGTCCCATGACGAGATGCAGATCGCGGGCGTGGAAGCGGTAGGCGATCCGCCCGTTGGCCGTGTTCAGCATGGCCGCCTGTGCCCCCACCGTCCAATTACCCGCAAGGGCCCATTGATTGCGTCGCAGCTGCGCGGGGGCGGCATAGACGTGAGGCTGGCCCACTGCCGCGCCCCCAGGAGACGCAAAGTGCTCGGCGCGCTCGTTGCCGAGATAGGCTTCCGGAGACTTCAAGCTCCCCCAATCGGCTTCAGCTTCAACACCACGGCCAGCGACCGCAACCAGGTCATGACTGGTGCCGCCGACGCCGGCCTCGGCCAGCAACCGTTGAATCATCGTCTCCGAGCGGACGTATTCGCCCTCGCCGAAGTGATGGTATCGAATGTCCCCCTGCGCATCGAACAAGTAGAGGGCTGGCCAATAGTGATTGCTGAACCCGTGCCAGATCGCGAAATCGTTGTCGATCGCGATCGGATACGCGATCCGCATGTCCTTGGTGGCTCGGCGGACGTTCTCGATGTCGTGCTCGAACGGGAACTCGGGCGCGTGCACGCCGATCACCACCAGTCCCTGGTCGGTGTAATTCTCGGCCCACGCGCGCACATAGGGCAGGGTGCGCAGCCAATTGATGCAGGTATAGGTCCAGAAGTCGACGAGGACGACTTTACCGCGCAGGTCGGCCGCCCTCAATGGCGGCGAATTGAGCCATGCGGTCGCGCTGTCCAGCGAGCGCAGCTCACCTTCTAGGGGTACCGGAACTGCCGCGGGCGTCGTCCGTTGCGCCACGCCTTCTTCCTTGGTCACAGAAGGATCTACCGGCTGTGTCATGCTGGACTGGGTGTCCTCTGCCCCGAACCTGCCGGGCTCGCCGGCAGGAGTGGTGAAGCGACGGGGATCGTGATTGATGTCTTCGGACATGCGTCTTGCTCCTATTGGATGCACGATGACCATGCCGCAGGTCGCGCGGCGGCGTGGGACGACGGGCATCTGCTGTGCCCGTCGCCCGCCTCGCTCCAAGCTAGCGCAGGGATCTGAACGCCGCGCGCAGCTCTTCAGTGAAGAGCTGCGGCTCTTCCCAGGCGGCGAAGTGGCCGCCCTTGTCGGCTTTGTTGAAATAGGTGAGGTGGGGGTAGGCCTTCTCTACCCAGCTGCGCGGGGCCTGGAAGATCTCGCCGGGGAACGTAGTGAAGCCGACCGGGAGCGAGACCTGCGGAGGGGCCTGGCCGGCCGCGGCCGCAAGAGCTTGGGCCCGTCCGTTCTCCCAGTACGACCGGGCCGCCGAGGCCCCGGTGCCCGTCAGCCAGTACAGCGTGATGTTGTCGAGGATGTGATCCCGGGTGAGATTGCCCGCCGGCTGCCCGTCGAGGAAGGCGCGGGAGATCTTGTAGTAGCTGTCCGTGTCGTGGTCGAGTATCCAGGCCGCCAGGGCGACAGGTGAATCCAGCAAGGCGTAGCCGATCGTCTGCGGCCGCGTGGCCTGCTCCAGGAAGTAGCCAAAGCCGCTCGCACGGAATGTGGCAAGTGCCTTGTCCGCCACGCGTTCCTCCTCGGTGTCCGTCGTATGGGGGCTACCCAGCGCCGTCACGAGCAAGTTGGTGTGAATGCCCAGCAGCCCATTGGGCGGCTGGCGGCCCATCGCATCGGTGACGAGGGCGCCCACATCGCCGCCCTGGGCGACGTAGCGGGTGTAGCCGAGGCGCTGCATCAGCTCCGCCCAGGCGCGCGCGACGTGGCCAGCGTCCCAGCCGACCTCGGTCGGCTCGCCCGAAAAGCCGTAGCCCGGGATAGACGGCAGCACGAGGTCGAACGCGTCCTCGGCGCGCCCACTGTGCGCGGTCGGGTCCGTGAGTGGGCCGACGGCCTCGAGCAGCTCGATGACCGAGCCGGGCCAGCCGTGCGTCATGATCAGCGGCAGCGCGTTCTCATGCGGCGACTTCACGTGGATGAAGTGGATGTCCACCCCGTCGATCGCGGTCGTGAACTGTGGCAGGGCGGTCAGTCGCGCCTCGCACCGGCGCCAGTCGTAATCGGTCGTCCAGTAGCGGGCGAGCTCTCGCAGCGTCGCCAACTGCACGCCCTGCGACCGATCGGCGACGAGCTCCTTGTGGGGCCAGCGGGTGGCGGCGATGCGCCGGCGCAGGTCGGCGAGCGCCTCGTCTGGCACATCTACGCGGAAGGGGCGGACATCGGGATGGGTCATGCCGGGCGGCGGAGTCATGCTGGGCTGTGGGGTCATGTCGGGTTGGGTCATGGCGATCTCCTTGCTCCATGCGGGAACTGCTGCGTACCAGTACTGCTGTGTTGCAGGCGCAGCCCTGCGGCCGAGCGGCACGTCCTGGGCGTGCCTCACGCGTGCAGCCTCTTGACATGAATCATCCGCAAGTGTAGGGCGGCGGAGGCGCACGCGCACATCCACAGGGTTAGTCTGTGGGGCTAGACATCGCCCTAGCCGCTCGGTGAGGTCCCGCGCTGGTCCTATGCGCCGGGCCGGCATCCGGCGTCCTGGGACTCTGGTTCATCGCGGCGCGGTTGTTCGGCATTCCTTGCTATATGCATGCATGTTTGGCGAGGACCCGCCACTACTGGAGCGAGATTGCACCGGACGCGCTCCCATTCAAGGTCAGAGCGGTCACCACGATACGTCGTTCTTGCGTCAGAGAGCGTACGGCATTACATCTTCCCGGTGCTTCTCCAACATTCGCTCTGAGACAAGCCCAATCCCTGCTAGTCCAGCTCGTAGTCCAGAATGAACGTGTGGCCGCCGTCCGGCTCGACGACGATCTTGGCTTCGCCGTGCAGGCCCGTCAGCTCGCCCGTCCCCGACTCTGGCAGGATCGTCCAACTGGCTGAGCGCGTGCCGGCGGACATCGCGGCGTTGTGGTGGAGCACGAAGCTGCCCGCGCGGCCCTGGAGGCGCCCGGTGATCCGCTCGAAACCGACATACGCGGCGGAGTCGTTCGGCGCGCTGGCCATCAGCAGCTCGGCCGTGCTCGTGCCCTCGAAGTCGCCGCGAAAGGTCTTGGTCACGCGCGTGCGGCTCAAGCTGACGCCGTCGCGCTCGTCGTAGGGCTGCTGATCCCAGGTGTCAATCGCAAATGTGCCGGTCGCGCGCGAGGTCACTTTCGCTCTCCTTCGTGCTTATCGTTTACCTCGTTTACCGCGGTGTACCCTTGACGTGCGTGGCCGTTCAGACCGGGCTCCTCTGGCGAGGTGGGCGGAGACGCGGCCTGCTGTCCGGCGCGCGTGGCCAGCACGATCAGCAGCAAAATCGGGCCGACGAAGACGACCAAGATGCCCAGGATGACGCCGCCGGTGAGCGGATCGCCGCGCACGATATCCGCAATGGCGATCAGGGCCAGGACGCTGACGGCGCCGATGGTGTAGCGCAGCGACGCGGGTGCCTGGGGGAACCATCTCATGCGATGCAGTCTCCGCTGGCGGCGATAGGTGATGTCTCAGCAAGGGGCGCGTCGGGGGCGCGCCGGGACTCCGACATCGTACGCACAGCGGCGCACGGGCGGCAAGATCAACTCAGCTCAGCGCGGCACGCACAGCGTCGAGTGTGGCGGACCACTCGGACGTGCGCGGGTCCACTGTCTCGAAATGGCCGACGCCGTCGAGCGTGACGAGCGTCACGTCGTCCCCAGCGGCACGCGCGGACTCCGCATAGTCGCGGCTGATCTCGTAGGGCACGCTGTCGTCCTCGGTCCCATGCACCAGGATCTGGCGGACGCCGATGGGCAGCAGATCGGCCGGCGACGTGGCGGCGTAGCGTTCGCCGTACTCCTCGGGGGGCCCGCCGAGCAGCTCGTGAACGGCTCCGTTGCTCAGGCCCAGCGCCGAGCCACGCCGCAGATCGTGCAGGCCGGCCAGCGAGACCGCCGCGCGCGGGACCAGCGGATCAGGCGCGTAAAGCGGGCTATCGGGGAGCAGCCGGCGGCGCGCGGCGAGCCATACCGCGAGGTGACCGCCAGCGGAATGGCCTACTGTGACGAAGCGCGTCAGGTCGAGCGAATACTCATCGGCAAGCGCACGCAGATAGTCGGTCGCCGCGGCGACATCCTCGAACGTGCCGGGCCAGGCGCCGCCCTCATGGCCGATACGCCGGTACTCGACGTTCCACGTGGCGTAGCCTTCAGCGGTTAGCGCGGCGGAGGCGTGGCCGAAGTACTCCAGCCCGTAGCGCGCGCGCCAGTAGCCGCCGTGCAGCAGCACGACGACCGGAAACGGCCCCGAGCCGGGCGGCATTCGCAGGTCGCCGAAGTGATAGGCGCCAGGTCCGTACGCGATGCGGCGGTCGGCGGGTGGCGGCGGCAGGTCCAGAATATCTTCGTCGACCATGGGGCGAATACCTTTGGGCTTCGAGGGAACATGCGACACCGGCTGAGTTGAGTATAGTGCGCTCGTCCAGGATTCACCCCAGCGCTTCAGGCCGACAGCCTCAGCCAGGGCAACGGCCCGGCTCATGACAACATCACATGCTGCGCAAGACCGCCACCGCGGCGTGCCGTGCGAGCGACACTGGTTTCGTTCTTGGCAAACGCGGAGGGTTCCAGCCTGCCCCCGCTCTCGTGCAACGCCCTGACTGAAGCGTCCGATGCGCGCCGGCTATGTGAGGATGTATGCTATGCTGTCGAGAGGGCCGCACCAGTCACCATCAGAGCTTTTCACTGTAGGAGCACGCACCATGATCATTGCATCTACCCTCTCAACCATCGAAGCCATCATTCCCTATCTGATTGCGGCCGGCGTCGTCGTCTTCATCATCCTGCGGCTCGTCGGCGCACCCCTCGCAGACCTCCTAGGGCACGCGCGAAAACGCAAGAACGAGCACACTGAATAGTTGAATTCTTGGCTCGTGAACCCCATCTATTCCACCACACTGTTCTGTTGTTGGACTGAGCGCATCTCTAAACAACAGAGTCACTGAGCGCATCAGAGTCCTAGTAGAGACTGGGGTGTGCCGAAGTCGCCGGCAACGCTGGCGAGCGCCCTCGTCGGAGCGGGAATTGCAGGCACTGTCATACTGGCGTGCCCGCTCAGGAACAACGTGAGCAGCCGCGCGACGATCAGGACGAGCAGCAGCGCGAGCGCCAGCAAGACGAGGCCCTGCCACGAGGTGAGCTTCGGCAGGCGCGGACGCGTTCGCGCGAATTCGATAAAGATGCGTCCGCGCAGCTCAATCCAGGTGCTGGGCCGCGGCTCGAAGAGCGGCTCGCCGCGCAACAGCGCGGCAATCTCGTCGAAGGCAGCCAGCCGCGACTGGCAGGCGACACAGGTGTTGACGTGCTCGCCGACGCGGCGAAGCTCGGGTTGCCGCAGGGCAGTGTCGTGCCAGGCGGAGAGCGTCTCCAGTGGCAGCGCCAGGGCGCAGGGTGCGTCTGGATGGAGGCTCGGCTCATTCATGCGGATTCGCCTCCAGTCGTGGTGTAGCGGGCGCGGAATCGCTCGCGGGCGCGGAAGAGCGTGACCTTAGCGGCATCGCGGGAGATGCCCAGAATGCCGGCGATCTCACCGCAGGAGAGGCCGTAGACCTCGCGCAGGACCAGCGCCGAGCGCTGGTTGGCGGAAAGCTCCAGCAGCGTCTGCTGGATGTGACTGCGCTCGATAAGCTGGCTGGCGGGATCGGAGCGCGCGGGTTGCTCGTCATCGCCGAGCAGTTCTGGCGAGCCAGCGGGCGCGGCGCGTCGGCGGCGATGGCTGAGTGCGAGATTGGTGGCGACGCGGAAGAGCCAGGCGGGAGGCGAATCGTAGCGCGAGATCTTGGCGAAATGCAGCCAGGCGCGCAGGAAGGTCTCTTGCGTCAGGTCGTGGGCGGTCTGCTCCTCGCCGGTCATGCGCACGAGGTAGCGGAAGATCTGGCGCTCGTGCTGCCGGAAGAACGCCTCGAAGGCGCCCGGCGTCTGCTCGCCGGGCAGCGCCTCCTCGACCATGACCTGCGGCTCCGCGCACTCGGCTGGCTCGACGCGCGGCGAGGCCTCTTGCACGACGAGCGCCACCTCGCGCGCCGCGTCAAGGTGGGTCCTGCCCGCATCGCCTCCGGCGAGCACGACGTGGCGCAGCCATCCCCACAGCAACCACGATCCGCCTCGCTCCTCCGCCGCCACCTCGCGGCCACGTATGCCCATCCGGCCCTCCCTCATGCAGGCTTTCCTCGCTCAGCAGATCACCACAGGCCCCTTCGCATACACTCGCGAATCGCCCCGATGGTAACAAGTCACCTGGCCGGCGGTTGGAAACCGCGCCTGGAGGCCCATGTCGCCGGCCAACTCGGCGGTTAAAACCGCGACGGACATCCCCCGGATGTCCTCTGGAGGGCCCGGTCCCCAGTGGGGATGCCCCAGGGCCACCAAGTCCGCCTCCACGGACTGGCAGCGGCGCGGATCACGGAATCATGCTGGCCGCGCCATCTCGCCTACCGCATGCTACACCGCCCCTGCGTATCGCACCATCTCTCATCCATTCGCTGCAAGGGGCGTCTTGCGGACGCCCATCCCGCGCTATGTTGCCACAGGCGTGCGCCTCTGCCCCCCTCCGCCGCGCACGGAGAGGGGGGTCGGGGGGAGAGGACTCCCCTACACGTGCATGACGCCGACGTAATTCTGCGGGGAAGCAGCGGCGGTGAACCACAGGCGGCCGGAGCTGTCGAGCGCGAGGCCGTAGGGCACGCTGGCGGGCGCGCCGAGCGTGTAGAAGGTGAAGCGGTCCGAGCCGGGGACATAGCGCACGAGTGCGTTGGAGCCGGAGCAGGCGAACCACACGTCTCCGTTGGCCGCGGCGACAACCGCGTAGAGGCCGAGGTTATTGCCGAGCGAGGCGGGGACGGCAAGCTCGCGCACGGCTCCGCTGCGGCTCTCCACGACGCCCAGTTTCCCCTGCTCGAGCTCGGTGAACCAGACGTTGCCGGAGCCGTCGGCGGCCATCGAGAAGACCTGTGCCTTCGCATCGGCCAGGGCGTAGAGCTTGACCTGGCCGCTGGCAGGGTCGAGCCGGCCGACCGCGCCGCCGCCAATCTCGCCGAACCAGATGCCGCCCTCGGGCGTGATGACGAGCGCGAAGGGATACGGCCGTGCGCCACCGGGCAGCGCGGGGACAGGCCAGGTCGTGATCTGGCCGCTGCCAGGATCAAGGCGGCCGATCTTGCCTGTCGAAACCTCGGTGAACCACAGCATGCCGCGCGCATCGAAGGCCAGCGCCTGGGGCGCAGCGGAATGGCCGCCGGGCTGCTCCAGCGGGTATGTGGTGAAGCGCTGCGCTGCTGGATCGAAGCGCCCGATGTAGTTCGCGGCCTGCTCGGTGAACCAGACGTTGCCCGCGCTGTCCACGGCAGTCTGCATGACGTTGTACTTGCCGCCTGGTGGCGTCCAGGTGGTGACGGCGCCCGTGCGAGAATCGAGCCGGGCGAGCTTATTCGTGCCCATCTCGCCAAACCACAGGTTGCCCTGGGCGTCCATCGCGGGCTGCATCACGCCTGGATTGGGGCCAGACAGACTGTAGACACGCTCGCCGGCCGGCTGGACGCTGACGTTGGCCGGCAGCGTGGGCGTGGCGGCCGCAGCGGCCTTCGTGGGAGCAGCCGTGGCAGCCACAGGGGCGTTCGCAGCGCGTGGCGCGGCGGGCTGGAGCGCGCCAGCGCCGGCTGAGAGCGCCGCCACGGTGACAGCCGCCAGCCAGGCGATCCCCAGCAGGAACCAGAAGTCGCGCCGCCAGATCAGACGCACAGGCGACGCGACCCCCGCTGCTGTGCGTTTGGCTACATCTGGATACCGTACTCTGCCCATCGCTTGGTGACCAGTTCTTTGACCTCAGGGGACATGGTGATCTCTTCGGGCCACCCGCGCGGGTGCCCCTCCTCGGGCAGCTTGGCAGTGGCGTCGAGGCCCATCTTCCAGCCGTACTTCTCGTACGGCGAGGAGTGATCGAGCGCGTCCACCGGGCCGTCCACCAGCAGCGTGTCGCGCTTGGGGTCCACATTGTTGCCGACGTAGAAGAGCACCTCGCGCAGATTCTGCACGTTGACGTGCTCGTCCACTACGATGATGAACTTCGAGAGCATCATCAGCATCATGCCCCAGATGCCGGCCATCACCTTCTTGGCGTGGCCGGGGTAGCGCTTCTTGATCGAGACGATCACCACGTTGTGAAAGCCGCCCTCGACCGGCATATTGATGTCTACGATCTCAGGCAACACGACGCGCAGCAAATGCAGGAAAAAGCGCTCGGTGGCCTTGCCGAGGAAGGCGTCCTCCATCGGCGGCTTGCCAACGATGGTGGTGGCGTAGATAGGGTCGCGCCGGTGGGTGATGGCAATGATGTGCATCACCGGGTACGGCTCGACCGGCGTGTAGTAGCCGGTGTGGTCGCCGAACGGGCCTTCGGGCAGCAGCTCGTCGGTATCTACGAAACCCTCGATCACGATCTCGGCCGAAGCGGGCACCTTCACGTCCACCGTCTTGCACTGCACCACCTCGACCGGCTTGCGCCGCAGGAAGCCGGCGAAGAGCAGCTCGTCCATGCCAGGGGGCAGCGGCGCGCTGGCGGCGTAGACGCTGGCCGGCTCGGCGCCGACGACCACGGCGACCTCCATGCGCTTGCGGTGGGCATCGCGCGCGTCGCGGAAGTGGGCCGCGCCGCCCTTGTGGATCTGCCAGTGCATGCCCACCGTCTGGCCGTCGCGCACCTGCACGCGATACATGCCGATGTTGCGCTTGCCGGTCTCGGGGTCCTTGGAGTGGCACATCGTCAGCGTCAGGTATTTGCCGCCGTCCTTGGGCCAGCACTGCAATGCCGGCAGCATGCGCACGTCGGGCTTCTCGGCGATCACCACCTCCTGGCAAGGGGCGTGGCTGACGGTGCGCGGGCCGATGCGCGCCAGCTCAGCCAGCTCGGGCAGCAGCTTGGCCTTTTCGAGCAGGCCCTCCGGCGGCCGGTTCTGCACGAGGTCGAGCCACTTCTGCACGCGGTCGCCTAGCTGGTCGAGGCGCTCCACGCCCAGCGCCCAGGCCATGCGCTGCTCGCTGCCAAACAGGTTGATGACCACCGGCATGTCGTAGCCGCGGACGTGCTCGAAGAGCAGCGCGGGGCCGCCGGCCTTGCTGACCCGGTCGGTAATCTCAGTGATCTCAAGATCGGCCGAGACAGGCGCGCTGATGCGCTGCAACTGGCCGCGCTGTTCGAGCAAGGTGATGAACTCGCGCAGATCCTGGAAGGCCATCGCGTGATCCTTGGGTTGGAGAGGATGCGGCGCGAGCGTACGCCTCATCATTAGAGGATTATGCTGCGCTGGCCCACGAGGGGTCAACCGACCTCGAGCGGCGACCCTGCCCAGTCGAGCGGCTGCCGCCAGTAGAACGCGCCGCTGCGCGCGTCGAGCGCATTGACAAAATCGGGCTCGCCACAGTTGGCGAGACACGGCCCGATGCCGGGGCGGTCGTTGGTCGAGAGGGCGTAGAGCACATCGCCCACCACCTGTGGATGGCGGTAGCCAATGTAGGTGCCGGTGCTCTTCTGCCACCGCGTCGCCCCGGTCGCGGCATCGAGCACGACCAGACCGCCGAGCTTGCCCGCATAGCTGGCCGCCATGCCCACATAGATCACGCCATCGGCGACCGTTGTGTCCTGGGGCCAGCCCGGCAGCGGCACCTGCCAGCGCTGCTTGCCGCTGGCGCCATCGAGCGCATCGAGATATGCCTGATTGCCGTCTACGGCGGTCTGCAAGCCGAGGTAGAGCGCTCCGTCATGCGCCGCGATGGTTTGCACGACTAGGCTGCTGTGCGATTGGTCTACGCTCCACACCCTTTTCCCGTCGGTCGCGCGCAGCGCTACGATCTGTCCATGCGTGGGGATCACGTAGAGGGTCCCGCTGTCGTAGACCGGCGTACCATCGCCGCCGATGCCAGCCCACACCGGAGTGCCATCTGTGGCACGCAGCGCGCCCGTCCCGCCGACGAAGACCAGGCCGCCGCCGACCGCAAGCGGGTGAGACTCAGGCGTATCGTGATCGGCGTTGATGACCTGCCGGCGCCATAGCTCTTGGCCGTCGCTCGCCTGCAGCGCGACGATCAGGCCGGCGTCGCGCACGAACTGGCCGTAGTCGAACGCGAGGTAGACGTTGCCATCGGCGACGAGTGGAGGGCCAACCAGGCTGGCGAATTTGGAAGTGGTCGACCCTTGCCCAGGATCCGCCGTGCCACCAATGGTTGTCGCCCAGAGCAGTGTGCCGTCGCTCGCCCGCAGCGCGGTGATAGCGGTGGGTATCGGAAACGTGACGGGCGCTGGCGCGAGGAGACTGGGCACATAGAGTGCATCGCCGGAGAGCGTGAAGGACATTTGCGCGGGACCGACAATCTGCCGCTGCCATTGCCGCGCCCCATCCGTCGCGCGCAGCGCGGTGATGGACGCGCCTTGTCCCACTGGATTGTTGAGGTACAGCCGAAGCGACGAGGAGACCGGCGCGGGGCGGTGGGGCACAGCGGCACGGCTGATCGCGCTCTGGGCCGCAGCGAGCGTGAACGGCGAGGTGAGTGTCACCAAGGCCAGCAGCATGACGGCAAGCGACCAGGCGATACGCGTCGCGCGCCGGCGGCTGCGGGTCAACGCCACCGCTGCCAGGATCGTCAGCGCCAGCCCAATGCCCGCCGCCAGCAGCACCTCCGCTACATATCCCATGCTCCACCTCACGTCAGGTGGTGCGGCTCCCTTCAGGACTGGAAGAGCGCGCGCACGTCGCCTGCCTCGATGCGTCCCTCCAGGCGTTCTTGGCCGTCTATGACGATGACTGGAATACGGTACCGGTAGCGTTCGAAGATAGCCGGGTCCCCGCGGATATCCACCTCGTCGAAGGCAATGCCGAAGTCGGCGGCGGCGTCTTCCAGGTGGGCGCGTGCGTCGTCGCAGAGATGGCAGCCAGGCTTGCTATAGAGCACGATGATGGGCATGGGGTAGGGGACTCCTGCTGGCGGGGACAGATGGGCGAGGCGGGCCTCGCCACTACAGTGCCAGCGCAACCGAACGGGACGTCCAAGGCAGGCCGCGCCGCTACGCACAGCACGCCGGCGCAGGAAAGGCAAGGCAGGCCGCGCCGCTACGACGTAATGATCTGGACAGTGGCGCGACCTATGTCTGAGGTGGCGATGGGCGCGACGGGCGCGCTTTTCGCTGCCGGGTCTTGCCCCGCCGGGAAGAATGATAGCACGGGAGTGAGGCACCACGGTGTGAGCACCACCACACTCGACCCGCGCGGGAACCAGGCTCCCATTCGGCGCGTCCTCTTAACAGAAGGAGGTCCGGTGTCTAGCGAGGGGGCAAACACAGCCGGTGGTATAATCGTACTAAGGGATAGGAACGGCATCGAGGCCAACGAGCGCGACGCCGCGCCAGCACGACGCGGGAGTCGTTCCACCCGGAGGTATTCTCACATGGCACAACACTTTGACGGACGGGAAGACGAGCGCGAGCGCACGGAAGGCGACGAGCTGGCCGAGCGCGAGGCTGAGGCGCGCGCAGGTACCGGCCCAGATCATACAGACGAGACATCGCCTGAGCTAACGGCTGCCCTAGACGCTCTCGACGAGACGCCATCTGATCCGGCAGGCGGCCAGGGCGAGGCGCCACGACGCCCGCGCAAGGCCTCCTCGAAGTCGCGCCAGCGGCGCCATGAGACGGGCGAGCCGATCGCTCCGCTGCCACGCACACGGCGGTCGCTGGTCGAAGAGGTGAGCGACCTGGAGGCGCAGGGCTTTACCGAGGACGAGGCGCTGCAATTGATCTCGGTCTCGGAGCGCGTGGCGCACTCCGGCGAGGCGCAAGAAGCAGAGGCGGCACTGCGCAGGCTGCGCTTCACGCGCTGGCTCATCGAGCACGGTGTGCTCGACGAATTCACGCGCTAGGCCGCTGTGGCGCACCTTGCGCGCCGCAGCGATCGCGAAGGTATCGCCCTGAGATGGTTCTGAAAGCTAGAGCGGGCATCTTCCGGTGTGGAGGATGCCCGCTCTGCATGTTGTGTGAGATGCGACCTCAGGCGCCGCGGCGCAGCAGCGCGGCGCGCGCCTCGGCGCGGGCGATGGCCGCCGGTGCCACGCCTGCTGGCTGGACCTTGCCAATGTAGCCGGAGCGCAGCTTGGCGCCCTCGCGCCAGTAGGCGTACCAGTATGGCCCATGGCCGGGACCGCGCTTGCAGGTGCCGCAGCTTGGCTTGCCGCATTTGCGGAACTGCAGCTGATACGTGATGTGAACGTTGCCGGGCAGATTCGCCACGAGACTTCCTCCTCCACCGCCGCCGCAACCCAAGGTGGCGAGTTTTGAGATGGGGGTGAGCACAGCCGCTCATCCCTAAGGACGAGTACCCACCGGCCGGCGGTGCGCCCCAGGACCTTCCGCGGTCATGCGTGAAGGATGACCGGTTGTTGCGCCCGCTTGGACCTTCGCAAGTGAGGACGGATGACACAACCGGAATGTAGCGCCAGGGTGACGTGCAGGCAGAGATTGGGACTTTTTGGCAGCGGGCGATAGCTTTGCGGTACGACGGGTGGCGCGGCGTGAGGGGCATGATACAATGGCTGCGCCGCCATCCTGTTGAGCGAGCCGCGAGCGCGGAGACTGCCAGACGCTACTGGGCGAAGGCGGACCAGGGCCGGCAGGGGACAGACACAGGCAAGGGACAGACAAGGGAACACGCATGGCGGAAGATCCCGTGGTCGAGGCGCTGGTGATCGCGCGAGACGAACAACCACCGCAGAGCGCTGCCGTGCTGCGCGGGCTGGCCGCGGCGGGCTTCGGCGTAGGAGATTACACGCCGCCGGCGGCTGGCACCGAGATCGTGCCGCCGGCGCCGGGCAATCGTAAGCGCGCGGGCACCTACACCATCTCGATGCCAGGGACCGCGGCGACACTGCGCATCGCAGTCTGGCGCTACGGCGGACCCGTGACCGATGGGATGGGCGAGACAGCACTGCATGCGCTCGCTCGCGGGCTTTCGCCGGTCGAGGCACAGACACTGCAGACCGGCACGCTCGGACTGGAGCTGCGGCTATCAGGCGGGGCCGTGCGCCCGCTCGACGCGTTGGAGTTTACGCTCAAGGTGGTCGGCGTGCTGCTCGGGCTCACCGATGGCGTCTGCCTCGATCCCGCGGCGCAGCGCTGCTTTGGCCGCGCTCAGCTCGCGCAGCTTACCTCCGGTGATCCCCTGATGCACGTGACCATTCACGACGAGGCGTGGGACGCCGACTCACGCTGGCTGCACACCCACGGCATGCAGAAATTCGGCCGGCCGGAGCTAGATCTGGTGGGGGTACCGCTCACGCTAGAGCCCGAGGGACGTGCGCTGCTCTGCGACGTGGCGGTCAGCCTTGCCGCCGGCGCCTTGCTGGCAGCTGGCGGCGAGCTAGACCTGGGCGATGCCGGCACGGCGATGGCGGTGGCGGCGCCGACCGACCTGGATCACCAGGCGCCCTACGGCCGTCTGCGGCTGGTCGAAAGTCTCCTGCCGGGGCAGGCGAGCGACAGTGAGAGAGCAGCGCAGATGCTGGCGCGCACGGCGCTGGCCGAGGCCGCGCGGCGGGCTCAGCAGGGGGACCGTTCCAGGGCGGAGCAGATCATCGAGCGGGTCTTGGCGGCCGATCCAGACGAGTGCGGGGCGCTGCTGTTGCAGGCGCGGCTGCGGCTGACGGCAGGGCAGCCGCTGGCGGCGGTGGAGATCGGCGAGTACATGGAGCTGCGCGTGCCGGATGATTACCGCGGCCCGCTGGCGGTGGGCGTGGGACTGGCGGCGCTGGGCCGCCTGCGCGAGGCGTTGCATGCGCTCGAACGGTCGCTGCGGCTGAACCCCGAGGCGGCGGAAGCCTTCGCGGCACGTGCGAATGTCTACCAGCAGCTCGGCGAGCAGCAGCGCGCCGCGGAGGACGCAGCGCACGCGCGTTACCTGGGCTACCGCGGCTGACGCGGCGTACGTGACGGCTGTGTGACGCGATGTGTGCCGCTCGCGCCCGTCGCTCATCATCACTGTCTCGGCTGTGCGGCAAGCAGCGCATCAATCTCGGCGGCGGTCGGCAGCGACGGCTCGGCGCCCAGCCGTGTTGTCGCCAGCGCGCCCGCCGTGCAGGCGCGCCGGAGGGCGGTGGGCGTCTCGCTCCCTGCCGCTAGCCCGGCCGCCAGCGCACCGCAGAACGCGTCGCCGGCGGCGGTCGCGTCCACCTGCATAACGGCGAGCGGCGGACACACGACCGCGGCGGCATCACGATCGGCCAGCCAGAGCGCGCCGCGCTCGCCCAGCGTCACGACGACCGAGCGGCAGCCCTGCGCGAGCAGTGCGCGGCCGGCTCGCTCGGCATCCTCTATTGAGGCGACGGGGATGCCGCTCAGCGCCGCGGCTTCGTGCTCGTTGGGAATCAGCAGGTCCACGTGCCGCATGAGGGACGATGGCAGCGGCGCGGGCGGCTCGGGCGCGGGCGCAGGATTGAGGATGACGCGCAGGCCGCGCGCATGGGCCAGCTCGACAGTCGCATCGACGGTCTCGACGGCTACCTCGAATTGCGCGAGCAGCACGGCCCCTTCATTGAACGCCCCGGCGGCCACCGCCGCCTCGATGTCGGCGGGTGTGAGGCGGGCATTGGCGCGCGGCAGCACGATGATGCTATTCTGGCCGTTTGGCTCGATGACTGGGAACGCTATTCCCGTTCCGGCCTCGGCGTCGCGTGTGACCCACGTCGTATCAATCCCTTCGCGCGCCAGCGCTTCGCCAAAGGGTGCGCCGAAGACGTCGTCGCCGAGGCGGCCAATCGCGCGCACCTGCGCGCCCGAGCGGGCGGCGGCGATAGCTTGATTGCAGCCTTTGCCGCCTACGAACATGCCAAAATCAGTGCCCAGCAGCGACTCGCCGGGTAGCGGCCGGCGCGGCGCACGGACGACCATATCGAGGATGAAGCTGGCGAGCACGACGACGATGCCGGGCCGGTCGGGCATGTGGGCCTGCCTTCTCTAGAGCCGAGTCGTCGGCGAGCGGGTGGAAGAATAGTGCACGCAGCGCGACCGCACGGGCATGCTAGCACGCGCGCGGCGAGCGGTCAAAGGCCCCCAAAGCGGTGGCGCGAGCGGCGGCACCCTGTTTGACACGGCGGTATGGCGAGCGGTACACTAACGGCGACGAGATGAGGCGGCGCTAGCCGCCGGCGCACGGAAGCTTGCTGGTGTTGCGCAGAGGCACGGACATGCGGCCGGCGGTATTGAGCGAGCCGCTGAGGCTCACCGAGCAGAGGATACGACTGTGCCAGATTTGCAGACTCTTGGACGCGCGGCGCAGGAGCATCTTGCCGCGAAGCATGCCGCGCGTGAGCGTGCGCTGCCCAAGTCGCGCTCAGCGATCCGCCTCTGCGCCAACTCGATCCGCGCCGCCCA
>DASUBU010000142.1:0-30093 GCA_035763125.1 Ktedonobacterales bacterium | reverse complement strand
GGCCATGACCCAGGCCAGCAACGTCACCACCGGCCAGGTCTACGCCGCCGTGATCGGCAAAGAGCGGCGCGGCGAATACCTGGGCGGCACGATCCAGGTCATCCCCCACATCACCAACGAGATCAAGGCGCGCATCCATGCCCACGCGCGGGCCAGCGGCGCCGACGTGGTGATCTGCGAGGTCGGCGGCACGGTCGGCGACATCGAGGGCGAGCCGTTCCTGGAGGCGATCCGCCAGATGCGCAAAGAGGTAGGCCGCGACGACGTGCTCTACCTCCACGTCACCCTGCTGCCCTACATCGGCGCGACCAAAGAGCTGAAGACCAAGCCCACGCAGCATAGCGTCAAAGAGCTGCTGCGCGCTGGCATCCAGCCCGACGTGATCCTGTGCCGCTCGGATTACCCTGTGAGCGACGAGATCCGCGAGAAGATCGCCCTCTTCTGCAACATCCCCCAGCGCGCCGTGATCCCGCTCGTCACCGCCGGCACGATCTATGAGGTGCCGCTGATGCTGGAGGAGGCGGGGCTGGGCGACTATGTGGTCGAGACGCTGCGGCTGGAGGAGGCGACCGCGCCGGATCTGGCCGAGTGGCGCGCGCTGGTCGGGCGCATCGGCGCGGAGAAGCCGAGCGTGCGGATCGCGCTGGTGGGCAAGTACGTCGCGCTGCACGACGCATATCTCTCGGTGGGGGAGGCGCTGCGGCACGCCGGCTGGGCCAACGGCGTGGATGTCGAGATCGAGTGGGTCAACTCCGAGACGCTGGAGAGCGATTGGGACGCGTACGAGCCGCTGCTTGCTGGGGCGGACGGCATCATCGTGCCAGGTGGCTTTGGGCACCGGGGCATCGAGGGCAAGATTCGCGCGGCCGAGCTGGCGCGCACGAAGGGCATCCCCTATCTGGGGCTGTGCCTGGGCTTGCAGGTGGCGGTGATCGAGTTCGCGCGCCACGTGCTGGAGATCAAGAAAGCCAACAGCGGCGAGTTCGACGCCGAGGCCGACGACAAGGTGATTGACCTGATGCTCAACCAGCGCAACATCGCCGACAAGGGCGGCACGATGCGGCTGGGCCAATGGGTCTGCTGCCTGACGCCCGGCACCAAGACCGAGGCGGCCTACGGCGGGCCGATCATCTTCGAGCGCCACCGCCACCGCTACGAGTTCAACAACGCCTATCGCAAGCCAATGGAGAAGGCCGGGATGGTGCTGGCCGGCAAGACCGCCGACGGCAATCTGGTCGAGATCATCGAGCTGCGCGATCATCCGTGGTTCGTGGCGACGCAGTTCCATCCGGAGTTCAAGAGCCGGCCGACGCGCCCGCACCCGCTCTTCCGCGACTTCGTGGGCGCCGCGCTGCGCCGCTCGCACACCCACGGCACTGCGGGCACCGGCGCCGACGAGACATCCACGACGACTATCACGGGGCTACCCGAGGGCGAGCCAGCCGCGCGCAATGGGCACTACGCGCCAGCGGCCGAGGAGCAGCCCGCCGGCACGCGCTAAGCGAATACACCGTCAGCACGAGGGCACGGCCAACTCCGGCCGCGCCCTCTCTTTGTGTGCGTCGCGTGATGGCGCGACTTGCTCCTTGCTCTCTTCTCTGAATGTGGTATAACTTGCATACACTGGCCCACTTCTGTAGTGGAAATGAGCGTCAGCGCTTGGTGTGCCCAGAAGACTCGGTGAATATCGGCAGGATAGCACGCAGGAGACCTACGAGGGGCATGCCTCTCAGCGCGGAGCACGACGCTGCATTGCGGTTTGCAGGAGGATGTTGATGGCCATTTGGATCAGATTGTGGCCCTTTGGGAACAAGAGTGCCTCGCAGACATCGAGTTCTAACCCCACACTGGGATCCACTCAGCCCCCGAAGCAGCCTAAGGGGTCAGGGCTCTTCAAGCGCGCGGGCGCATGGGTTGGTGAGACCTTCGAAGACTCCGCCAAGCAAGCCACCGTAATTCTTCGACGGACTGGCCAGGCCATGGCACGCGAGGTGTTGGCCCAGGCCGCGCTCAGGCTGCTCGTCAGCCGGATGCAGCGCGATCTGGAGGCCATTACGACCATCTGCCGCGAGCAGATCGCGACGTTGCGACGGCGGCGATTTCGGAATCTCGATACGCTCGGGATTTCCTACACACGTATCTTCACGCTCACCGAGGAATTGCGACGCTACGTCATCTCCTATGCGGAGGAGCTTCAACGCCCCAATCTTGCTCAGTTCAACTTCATGGTGCCGCAACGCACCGGCAGCACGCCTGGCTCGCCAGCCGCAACGGCCGCGCCCGCCGGCACTTCGCCCGCGCCCGCCGCGCCACCCTCCAACGCAATGGAGATCGCAGCGTTGGCGCCGAAGCTCGTCTTCCCTGACCCAAAGCATAGGGGCAGAGGATACGTCAAGCGTCGTGCCGATACGCTCGCGGGAATCTACCAGACGATGCTGGACACGGTGGAGAGCATCGAACATGAGTTGCACAAGGCCCGGCCCATTAGTGAGCTGGAGACGGTCACTTTGGTGCAGCGGCTCAACTCTCTCGTAGAGTACCTCGTCGCGCAGGAGATCGCGTTCGGGCACGACTTGAAGAAGGGCGAGCCGGTGGTGGTGGTCAAGATCGAGGATCTGGCGAGAAGTATTGCCGGGCAATAAGTGCTCCCGCCCCGTGGAGCACAGCGAGACCCCGCAATAGAAGGCACAACGCAGCCTGGAGTCCGCCCAGATTCTGGGCCTCGGGCGCCGCGCTCATTGGCGTGCTCGATTTGGGTCTGCGAGGTCGGCCGCCTGGCTGTTTAGTAGCACGGTATAATGCCCATGGCTGTTAGTCGCCATGTGCGAGAAGGAGCGGGAGCATCTATGCGCGATCAGAGTCCCGACATGCCCGCCGATCTGCGCCTGGAGATGCTCCCACCGCTCCCGCAATCGGACACGATTCGGGCGCTCGTGCCCAGGATATGGCAGGACGAGCATGTCGAGGCGGTGTGGCTTGGCGGCAGCCTCGCTGCTGGCACCGGCGACCCCTATAGCGATATTGATCTGCGCCTGGCCGTCGCACCCGCCGATCTCGCCGGCTGGGAGGAGCCCGATCTCCCCGCGCTGCTCGGCGGTCTGCCGCTGGCCAGGCACTTCGTGCGGCTCGGAGAAGGCTCATTCCTGCACCACCTGATCGTGCCGAATGGCGACATCATAGACCTGCTCGTGCAGAGTAGCGAGGTCGCGCCCGGCATCGAGCCAATAGTGGTGCTTGGCTGCCGGGAGGAGATGTTTGCTCGGCGGCTTGCCTCTAGCAATCAAACACCTGCGACTGAGAGTACCGATGTGACCGCGGAGGCCGTGCGCGAGCTGGTCGTCAATTTCTGGATCAATAGTCACAAGCACCGCAAGGTGTTGCACCGTAATCTCGACCTCATGTTCCCGGCCGCCGTCTATGCGAACTGGCAGATGCTGATGTGCATGTGGTTTATCGCCGCGACTGGCCGCGCTGCCCGCCCATATCACTTCTCCGGCATCCACGGACTCACTGAGCTGGTGCGAGCCGTGGAAGGGGCGTACGGCGCGGAGCCGCTGGCGCTGTGTGGCATGCCAGCACGCAATCGCGACGAGATTTGCGCGCTGATCGAGCGCCACCGAGACGTCGCGTCTCCACTTGGGCGACGTCTTGCCGAGCAGTACGGCTTTGAGTATCCGGCGGCGCTGGAGGACCGAGTGCGCCGCGACTGGGCCGCGTTTCGGGCTGGCATGACCGACTCCGCGTGATCTGCCGCGCATGAGGATTAAAGGCTGTACGCAAAGGCTTCCTATCAGGGCTCAGGCAACATGGCGGTAATGGAAGGGTGGCTGGACCTGCTCGTGCACCAGCCGCTTCAGCATCAGCCGCACCATGCTCAGATACACCCACGCCTCGCTGGCGGCAGGCAGAAATTCATAGTCGCGGCTCATCCGGCGGTTCCGGCCGACCCAGGCGATCGTCCGCTCAACAATCCAGCGGCGTGGGAGCACCTGGAACCCCGGCTGCCGCAGCGGTGGTTCTTGGTTGGCCCGCAGCCATTGGCCGCGCCCGCCCTGTCGCTCGACGAGCTGCAGGCGCCAGCCGAGCGTCTCTCACACCCAGGGCTGCAATGGCCCGAGGTAGGCGCTGTCGGCCCAGATCAGTTCCAGGCGCGGCAACGCGTCTACAAGCGGCAGCAGGAGCCATGGGGCTGGGGCACCGGCGCGGTCCTGCACGTCGGCGGGAAGGACCACGACACGCAGCACCAAGCCGAGGGTGTCAACGAGCAGGTGGCGTTTGCGCCCGGAGAGCTTCTTGGCGCCCGGATCCTCGTTGCCGTGCGGGCCACCACGCTCGATGGTCTTGACGTTGGTGACGTTGCCCACCGCGTCGTAGCCGCGCTGGTGGCTGCCCGCTCGTTTGCCGATTGACGCCCCGCCGCTGAGCGGGATATAGTGAGGGGCGCATGCCCGGTAGCCGCGCCACGCGCAGACCCGTTGGCGGCCCGCCGCGAGCCGCCTCCCGCGTGGTTGGTACGCCCGCGGATGCAGCCCGGAATCACCCGAACCACACAAGAGAAGGAGCAGCACGCCATGGCTGGCACCGCCCAGACCGCCGCCACCTTCCCCAGCGCCGGCCGGCCACCGCTCGCGCTCGAAGGCGTGCTCCACTCCCCCTTGCCAGCTCCCGCCACTGGCACGCTCTATCCCTGCGTCCTGATCTGCCATCCCCAGCCAGCCACCAGCTCGATGGACGATCCACTTTGCCGCCTGCTCGCCGAGCAGCTCGCCGCCGTCGGCTTCCTCGCCCTGCGCTTCAACTTCCGCGGCGTCGGCCGCAGCGAGGGCCAGCAGACCGATGGCCGCCTGGAGCCGCTCGATATCGCCGGCGCCGCCGAGTTCATGCTCGCCCAGCCCGGCGCGAACCCGCGGAAGCTCGCCATCGTCGGCCACGCCTTCGGCGCCATTATGGCCCTCGCCTACGCCGAGCACGACCCTCGCATCGCCACCGTCGTCGCCGTCAGCCCGCCGATCTACCGCCTCGACGCCGCCACCGGCAGCTACGCTCGTCCCAAGCTCGTGCTCACCGGCGAATTCGACGAGGTTGCCCCGCGCCACAAGCTCGAAACCTGGCTTGAAGGCCTGCCCAACCGCGCGCTCCAGATCATCACCGGCGCGCGCCATCTCATGCGCGGCTACGAGGAGGTCGCCGCCGCCACCGCCGTCCGCTACCTCACCCGTTGGGCCGCCACTCCCGGCGTCTGAGCATGCAGCCGCTCCCGTTCGTTCCGTCTCGTTCGTCCAGCCGCCAGTGGGGTGAAGACCCGTGCCGATACAGCCATCCAATCCACTCGTCATCCAGAGCGACCGCACACTTCTGCTGGAGGTGGATCATCCCCTCTACACCGAAGCGCGCGACGCCCTCGCCCAGTTCGCCGAATTGGAGAAATCGCCCGAGCACGTCCACACTTATCGCCTGACACCCCTCTCGCTGTGGAATGCCGCGGCCGGCGGCCTGGACGCCCCCGCCGTGCTCGACGCCCTCGCCCGCTTCAGCAAGTACGACCTGCCCCCCAACGTCACCAGCGACATCCGCGACTACATCAGCCGCTACGGCAAGCTCAAGCTGCTGCGCGCCAACGGCGAGCTGCTGCTCACCTCCGACGACCCCATCCTGATCGCCGAGGTCGCGCGCAAGAAGACCCTCCAGCCCTACATCCTACGCCAGCGTGACGACCGCTCGCTCATCCTCGATCCCGCCCGCCGCGGCCACGTCAAGCAGGCGCTCGTCGGCATCGGCTACCCCGCCGAAGACCTCGCCGGCTACACCGACGGCACCGCGCTGCCCATCGGCGTGCTGGACGAGGCGCGCTCCGGCAAGCCCTTCGCCCTGCGCCACTATCAAGAAGACGCCGTCGCCGCCTTCTGGGCCGACGGCACCGCCCGCGGCGGCAGCGGCGTGGTCGTGCTGCCCTGCGGTGCCGGCAAGACGATCGTCGGCATCGGCGCGATGGCCGCCGCCGGCCGCTCCACCCTCATCCTCTCGCCCAACACCGTCGCCGTCCGCCAGTGGATCGCCGAGCTGCTCGACAAGACCACCCTCACGCCCGACCAGGTCGGCGAGTACACCGGCGACCGCAAAGACGTGCGCCCCGTCACCGTTACCACCTATCAGATCCTCACCTACCGGCCCAGCGAGAACGCCGACTTCCCCCACTTCGACCTCGTCACCGGCCACGACTGGGGCCTCATCATCTACGACGAGGTCCACCTGCTGCCGGCCCCCGTCTTCCGGCTGACCGCCGAGATCCAGGCGCGCCGCCGCCTCGGGTTGACGGCCACGCTCGTGCGCGAAGACGGCCGCGAGGCCGAGGTCTTCGGTCTGATCGGCCCCAAGCGCTTCGACGTGCCCTGGCGCGAGCTGGAGCGCCAGGGCTGGATCGCCACCGCCGAGTGCCATGAAATCCGCGTGCCGCTGCCCGAAGACCAGCGCATGACCTACGCCCTGGCCGAGGATCGCGAGAAATACCGCCTGGCCGCCGAGAATCCGCTCAAGACACACGTCGTGCAGGGCCTGCTCGCCCGTCACCCCGACGACCAGGTACTCGTCATCGGCCAGTACCTCGACCAGCTCAAATACCTCGCCGACCTGCTCGACGCGCCGCTGCTCACTGGCCGCACCACCAACACCCAGCGCGAGAAGCTCTACGATGCCTTCCGCCGCGGCGAGATCACCCGCCTGGTGGTCAGCAAAGTCGCCAACTTCGCCATTGATCTGCCCGACGCCAACGTCGCCATCCAGGTCTCCGGCACCTTCGGCTCGCGCCAGGAAGAAGCCCAGCGCCTCGGCCGCATCCTGCGTCCCAAATCTGACGGTCGCCCGGCCCACTTCTACACCATCGTCACCCGCGATACCCGCGACCAGGATTTCTCGGCCAACCGGCAGCTCTTCCTCACCGAGCAAGGCTATCGCTACACTATCGAAGACGCCGAGAGCCTCGATCTGCTGCGCCCCCTCGCACTGCCAGCGCCTGCCGCCAAACGTGCCAGCGCCAATGGCCACACCAGCGCCAACGAGCGACGACCCGAGCGCGCCCCTACCAACCGTGGGCGATCCAATGACGCGGCGACGAATGGTGCCCGATCTAAAGACGCTCGCCGCGATGCCACTTCGGGCTCCCGCGGAGTCGCCGCATCGCGTGCCGCGCCCAACAGTCGCGGCCGTCCCCGCGCGCGCCCCCAATAGCCCCAGCAGGCGGGCAGCGCCTCGCCCGCTGATGGTATACTGGGCAGAACAGAGCGCGAGAGTCGCCACCGTCGCGGCGCACCCTCGGCCGGGCACGCGAAAGCAGGGAAAGACGGCAGGATACCATGGAATACGTCGACTTCTCGCACGTTCCCGAGCTCGAAGACGCCCTCCTGATCGGCTCATTTGCCGGCTGGAATGACGCCGCCACCGCGGGCACGTGGGCCATCCGCTTCCTCATGAACCAGTGGAAGACCGAGGAGCTTGCCACCATAGATGCCGAGCCGTTCTTCGACTACACCGAGTCGCGACCGCGTGTGCGCATCACCAACGGCAGCATCCGCCGCGTCACCTGGCCCAGCATCGTCCTCCATGCCGGCAAGGCCCCCATCGGGCCGGAGCGCCAGCCGCGCGACGTCGTGCTGCTCAGCGCCGACGAGCCCCAACTGCGCTGGAAGTCTTTTACTCGTGCGCTGATGGAGGTCAGTGCCCGCTGCAACGTCACCGAGCTTGCGCTGCTGGGCGCGCTCGTCGGTGAGGTCGCCCACACCAGCCCCGTCAAGATCCTCGGCACCTCCAGCGAGCAAGCTGTCCTCCGCCGGATGGACCGCGCCGGTGTCGAGCGCGCCACCTATGAAGGTCCCACCGGCATCCTGACCGTCGTACATGATGCCGCCCGCCACGCCGGGATCGCCACCAGCAGCCTATGGGGCATGGCGCCGCACTACGTCTCCGCCACCCCCAATCTGCCCGTTGCCCAGGCCCTGCTCGACAAGCTCAACACCCTCTATCGCCTCGACCTCAAGCTCAGCGATCTCACGCGCGCCGCCCGCCGCTTCACGCAGCGCGTCTCCACCCTCGTCGCCGCCGACCCCGCCGTCTCAGCCTACGTGCGCCAGCTTGAAGAGCGCACGCCCGAGGATGAGTCATCAGGCATGCCGCTTGCGGGAGACGTCTCTGGCGTCCGCGGAATCCCGCCAGGCGGCGAGCTTCCCACGCCAGAGGAGGCCGTCAAGGACGTCGAAGAATGGCTACGTCAGTTCCGTGACGACACCGGGCACGACTCCTGAACGTTAGTTGAGAGGAGAGGGATACGTCGGCGCACGCCACGCTGAGCGACCGGCCGCTTCCCGCATCCCGCACGCCCTCAGCTCTCGTCCTCTACGCCCAACACTCCTGACACGGGTCCACTCGTGCCAGGGCCTTTCATCGCTCCCCCATTTGTGAACATCCGGAGGCATGATACGTGTCCAGGCGCAGCATGGCCGCACGCAGACGACGGGCCGCGGCCCGTCGCAAGATACGCCTGACGCCGGATCTCGGCTTGGCCTATCCCACCTCGGCAGGCTCAAATGCCAGCAAGCCCGGCGCATCTGGGCGGCGCCTGCTACCGCCGGTGGCTCCCCTCTGGCAGGCGTCTAGCAACTGGGCGCGCAGCCACCTCGGCACGGCCCGCGACGACGTCCGTACCCTGCTCGACAGCGCAGGCGCACGATCTGCCACTACCCGCACGTCCCTGGCGCCGGATGCCGTCGAGCAGACCCACCGCGCGGGCGTGCCTCCCCTGGCCGCGACCATGACCGCTGGCCCCGCCGCGCCGCCCGATCACCCCACCCCTCGTACTCCGGAACGCACCACACTCGATCGCGGCTCCTCCGGCGTTCTCAGAGTCGGCGGGCCGTCCCAGCCGCCGCGCCCGCCGCGCCCGCCCCGGCCTCCTCGCCGGCCACACGAGCGCGAACGCTTTAGTTGGCGCGAGCGCGATTGGCGCGAGAACCCCTGGCTGCGGCGCATACGTCTGCTGCCAGCGCTGCTGGCCGGCCTGCTACTGCTCGCCCTCGTGCTCGGCGGCATCTACGAACTCGCCGTCCGCGGCGTCGGCCAGGCCAGTGTGCACGTCTCATCGCCGTTGGCTTCCTCGACCACCACTAGCCAGGGCAATCCGGTCATCATCCAGGCGGGCGGCACAGAACAGACTCCCACCCCCGTCGCACCAGCCTACACCATCGGCGTCTGGGTCTCGAACACCTCGCCCCCTGGCTCCGGCTCGGTGGAGGTCTTCGTCCGCGTCTCGCACGACCTCATGCCGGCCCCTGGCATCCCTGTCACCATCCTCGTCCAGTTTGGGTCGGGCGGCCGCAACTATGGGCCTGTCAAGACGAACTCCTCAGGCCTCGCCAAGTTCACGCTGAGGTATAGCGTCGGAGGGAACACCCCGGTGTTCATCACCGCCAACGCCAAAGTGCCGGGCAGCCCGATCTCGCAGGAGATCAGCTTCGTCACCAGCTAACTGAACGAGCCTGAGCTACTCTTCCTCGTAGTCCAGCTTGATCACGCCGTCCTCCACCCAGACGGGATAGCTCGGCGTCGGCAGCACAGCGGGTAGGCAGAGTGCCCGCCCGCTGCGCAGGTCGAATCGCGCGCCATGCAGGGCGCACTCGACCGTGAACTCGTCCACCATCTCGCCGTCTGTGAGTGAGAATTCCTCATGGGTGCAGGTATCCCCGATGGCGAAGAGCTCGTCGTGGACCTTGAAGATCGCGATCGGCGTGCCCTCCACCACCACGCGTAGCGGCACTCCTTCCGCCACGTCGCTCTCACGTCCCACCGCTACCTCAGCCATGGATGCTCGACTCCCTGCCCGAACGGGCGTCCATCCAGACAGCCCATGAATTGAATGCATACCATTCGCCTACTCCACGACAGCACGGCAGGAGCGCATGCTCGCCGCGGCCTACTCGGCAGCCTTGCCGCGCACGCGGTCGCGCACCTCGGCACGCAACGCCTCGCGCAGCGGCACAATCGGCACCGCCTCGATCAGCGGCTCGACGAAGCCCTCCACGATCAACTCGGTCGCCGTCGCGCGGTCTAGCCCGCGTGTCTGGAGGTAGAACAGCTCCTCCTCGTCCACTTTGCCGACCGTCGCACCGTGCGTGCAGCCGATAATGTCATGGCAGCCGATCTCCAGATTGGGGATCGAGTCGGCGCGCGCGTGCCGGCTGAGCAGCAGATTGCGATTCTGCTGGTAGGCGGCCGTCTGCTTGCCCGTCGGACCGACGCGAATCAGCCCCGAGAAGACCGAGCGCGCGCGATCCGTCAGCACCCCTTTGAAGAGCAAGTCGCTGGTACCGGATTGGCCGATGTGATCCTGCAAGGTATAGCGGTCGAAGTGCTGGCGGCCGTCCTCGAGGTAGAGTCCGAGCAGCTTCACGCTCGCGCCGTCGCCCTGCAGCACAGCCTCTACGCGCCCCTTCGAGAGCTGGCTGCCGAACTCGACCGTCTGCAGCACAACCTGCGCGTCGCGCCCCAGCCGCACGCGCTCGGCGTGGAAGTCGTTGACCGAGCGGCCCCAACGCTGGACGCCGACATAGTGCAGCGTGGCGCCCTGTCCTACGACCAGCTCAGCTACACGGCTGCTAAAGCCGGGATGCGCAGCGGTGGGCGAGGTGAAGTCCTCGGCATAGATCGCCTGCGCGCCCTCTTCCAGCACGATCAGAGTGTGCGCCAGGCTCGCCGTGCCATCCAGCTCGCCGGACACAACGGTACGGAACGGTAACTCCACCACCACACCGCGTGGGACGTAGAGAAAGGTGCCGTTATCCCAGAACGCGCCGTGCAGCGCCGCGAATTTGCCATCTGACGCCTTCACGGTGTCGGTCATGAAGTAGCGCTCGATCAGCGCCGGGTGCTCGCGAACCGCGCTGGCGAGATCGGTGAAGACGACGCCACGCGGCGTGGACTCGTCCAGCCGGTGCTCGACGCGCTGGCCCTCGTAGAGCCCGAGAAAGCCGGCCAGGCGCTCATCACGCTCCGCTTCAGGCAGCAGCGTGCCTTCGGGAGCGCGCGCTTCGCCAAAGGGCAGTACCTCGTCCAGCTTGAGCGTGCGCAGATCGGTGCGGCGCCACTCTTCGTCGGTGCGCGCGGGCATCGGCAGTGCCTGGTAGGCCTGCCAGGCGTCAAGACGGCGCTGGCGCATCCACTCCGGCTCATCACGTCGCGCGAGAAGCTCGGCCACGGCCTCGTCGCTGAAGCCGCGCCGGGCGGCGGGGGCAGTCATATCGTCCGATCCTCCATCACATGCATCTGACTGAAGAAAAGGGGCGGAGCAGCGCACGGCCGCTCCGCCCACGAAGGCGTCTACTCGCAAGGGCGCCGCGCCAGGCCAATCGCTGTTGTGAGCGCCGCCCCCGCATAGATAGTAGGGGAGCGCCCGCGCGATCAGCCGACGGAGCCGGCCATCTCAAGCTGGATCAAGCGGTTCAGCTCGACGGCGTACTCCAGCGGCAGCTCCTTGGCGATCGGCTCGATGAAGCCGCTGACGATCATCGAGTAGGCCTCGCTCTCCGAGAGACCGCGGCTCATCAGGTAGAAGAGCTGCTCCTCGCCGACCTTCGAGACCGTCGCCTCGTGGCCGACCTCGACATCCTCCTCCTCGATCTCGATGTAGGGGTAGGTGTCGGTGCGGCTCTTCTCGTCCAGCAGCAGCGCGTCGCAGCGCACGTTTGACTTGACGTGGTGCGCGCCCTTGTGGACCTTGAGCAGGCCGCGGTAGGACGAGCGCCCGGCCCCCTTCGAGATGGATTTCGAGACGATCTGCGAGGAGGTATGCGGCGCGAGGTGGACGACCTTGCCGCCGGCGTCCTGGTGCTGGCCGTCGGAGGCGAAGGCCACCGAGAGCACCTCGCCACGCGCCTGCGGCTCCATCAGCCAGACCGCCGGATACTTCATCGTCAGCTTGCTTCCGAGATTGCCGTCGACCCATTCCATCGTCGCGTTCTCATACGCTACGGCGCGCTTGGTGACGAGGTTGTAGACGTTCTTCGACCAGTTCTGGATCGTCGTGTAGCGCACGCGCGCGTTCTTGTGAACGATGATCTCGACCACTGCGCTATGCAGGCTATCCGACGTGTAGGTCGGTGCTGTGCAGCCCTCCACGTAGTGTACGTAGGAGTCTTCGTCGGCGATGATCATCGTACGCTCGAACTGGCCCATGTTCTGGGCGTTGATGCGGAAGTACGCCTGGAGCGGGATCTCGACCCTCACGCCCTTGGGGACGTAGATGAAGCTGCCGCCGCTCCACACCGCGCTATTGAGCGCGGCGAACTTGTTGTCGTTGGGGGGAATGATCGTCGCCCAGTACTTGCGGAAGAGCTCCTCGTGCTCGCGCAGCCCCGTATTCGGGTCCACGAAGATCACGCCCTGCTTCTCGAGGTCTTCGCGCACCTTATGGTAAATGACCTCAGATTCATATTGCGCGCCAACGCCGGCGAGGTACTTGCGCTCAGCCTCCGGAATGCCAAGCTGCTCGAAGGTGTCCTTGATCTCGGCGGGCAGGTCGTCCCAGGTGGCGCCAGCCTGCTGCGTGGGCTTGATGTAGTAGAAGATGTTCTCGAAGTCAATCTCGCTGAGGTCACCGCCCCAGGTGGGCATGGGCTTGCTGAGGAAGATGTCGAGGCTCTTGTGGCGGAATTCCCGCATCCACTGCGGCTCGCCTTTCATCACCGAGATCTCGTCCACAATCTCATGCGAGAGACCCCTCTTGGCCTTGAAGACGTAGTTCTCGGGCTTGCTGAAACCCCACTTGTATTCACCCAGCTCGGTGCCGATTTCGGTCTCCGTGCTCATATATCCCTCCAGGGTTAGCGCAGCCAATTCCGACCGCATCACTCGGATATAAGTATGCCACGCTCGGCAGAAGCAGGTCAAGGGCATGGCGAGGCGGCGGTGAAGGGGATGCTGGCCATCCGTCGGTGGTAGAATCCGCCAGAGAGAACCGTTCTACTAGCTGAAACGATCGAGGGGGGCAGTATCATGGCCGCAGCCGTCACCTACGAGCGCATCCTCGTCGAGCGCGCCGCACCGCTCGCCACCATCACCATGAACCAGCCCGAGCGCCGCAATGCGCTCAGCATGCCGATGATGCGCGAGCTGACCGGCGCCTTCAAGGCGCTCGGCAGCGAGAAAGAGATCCAGGTCATCATCCTGGCCGCCAACGGCCCCGCCTTCTCGGCCGGACACGACCTGCGCGAGTTGGTGGGCGGCGACCTCAACACCTATCGCGAAGTCTTCGACGTCTGCACCGAGCTGATGCAGGCCGTTCAATCCATCCCGCAGCCGGTGATCGCCATGGTGCGCACGCTTGCCACCGCTGCCGGCTGCCAGCTCGTCGCCACCTGCGATCTGGCCGTCGCCGCCGAGGGCGCCAGGTTCGCCACACCGGGCGTCAAGATCGGCCTCTTCTGCTCCACGCCGATGGTCGCCCTCAGCCGCAACATCGGCCGCAAGCGCGCCATGCAGATGCTATTGACCGGCCAGCCGATTGACGCGGCCACCGCCGCCGACTGGGGCCTGGTCAACCAGGTCGTCCCCGAGGCCGAGCTAGAGTCCGCCACCCGCGCGCTGGCCCTCTCCATCGCGCAGTACAGCCCGTTCACCGTCGCCCTCGGCAAGCAGACATTCTACACGCAGATCGAGCTTGACCAGGATCAGGCCTACCGCCACACCAAAGAGATTATGTCCATGAACGCGACCGCCGCCGACGGCCAGGAGGGCATGTGCGCCTTCCTGGAGAAGCGCGCGCCAACCTGGAGCGGCCACTAGCGATGTCGCTCCTTCGGCCCGCGCCGCCTCCCCCGCCCGCGCCGGTCATCCTCTCGCACTATCAGGCCGCGCCGCTATTAGCCGCCCACGCCGCGGGCGCGGCCACCGCCACCACCTCAGCGGACCTTGGGCTGAGCAGCGTCGAGGTCGCGCTGGCCGATGACGGCATACGCTTCCCATCAGGCGAGATGGTGGGTTGGGAGGCGCTGGAGCGCATCCGCAAGGCCGAGAACCAGTGCTTCGCTGTGGAATCTGGCGAGGACGGCGCGGTCGTGGTGGAATCTGGCGAGGACGGCGCGGTCGTGCGGCCAATCCGCGTCTTCTCCGAGACGACCAACTGGCTGCGCAGCCTGATGCCGACGGCCGGCGCACCGACGATGCTGGTAGCCGGCTTCCCAATGCACCGCATCAAGGGCACCGAGCCGTGGGCCGATACATTGAAGAAGATCGCCGCGGCCGGTCCCATCACCGGCCACGTGCTGGATACCGCCACCGGCCTGGGCTACACGGCAATCGCCGCCGCCCGCACCGCCGAGGCCGTCACCACCATCGAGCTTGACCCGGCCGGCCTGGAGGTCACCCGCCAGAATCCCTGGTCGCACGAGCTGTTCGACAACCTCAAGATCACCCAGATCGTCGGCGATGCCTTCGAGGAGACCGCGAAGCTGCCGGGCGGTGCGTTCAGTGTGGTTCTGCACGACCCGCCCACCCTCAGCCTGGCCGGCGAGCTCTATTCCGAGGCGTTCTATCGCGAGCTGCATCGCGTGCTTGCCCCGCGCGGCCGCCTCTTCCACTACATCGGCGACCTGGAGAGTGGCCTTGGCAAGCGCGTAGCATCCGGCGCCACCAGACGTCTGCGCGCCGCCGGCTTCCGCCGCGTCACTCCCCGTCCGGAGGCGTTCGGGCTGCTGGCGACAAAGTAGCGGGCGGCTAGACCGCCACCTGCGTGCTGCGGCTGTAGACGACGCGCGGATCGGTCAGCACGTTCACGCAGGCCGGCTTGCCGCTGGCAAACGCGCGCTCCAGCGCCGGGCGGATGTCTTCGGGCCGCTCGACCAGCTCGCCGTAACCGCCCAACGCCTCCACCATCCGATCATAGCGGATGCCGGGGGCGAGATCGGCGGCGGTGCTGTGGCCGAGCATGGCCGTCTGCGGATGCTTGATCTGCGCCCACTGCCCGTCGTTTCCGATCACTCCCACCACCGGCAGATTGTGGCGCGCCATCGTCTCGAACTCCATGCCGTTCAGGCCGAACGCTCCATCACCGAAGAGCACCGCCACCTGCTGATTGGGGCGCGCCACCTTGGCGGCGATTGCATAGCCCGTTCCGGCGCCGAGCGTGCCCATTGGGCCAGCATCCAGCCAGTGTCCCGGCTCCCACGCCTGGATCACCCGCGCGCCGAAGCTGACGATATCGCCGCCGTCGCCGATCACATAGGCGTCGCGGTCCAGCGCGTCGCGCAGCTCGCGGCAGAGCCGCAGCGGGTGGATCGGCACGGCGTCCGAGGCCATCAGCGCCTCCTCGCCCTCGCGCGCCTTCTCCTCCGCGGCGCGCACCTCCGCCAGCCAGCCGCTATGGCTCGCCGGCCGCCCTAGTCCCGCTTCGAGCTGGCGCATTGCCGCCGCCACATCGCCAGGGATGCCCACGTCCGCGCCGCGATTCACGCCAATCTCCTCGGCCAGCGTATCCAGCCAGACGATCTTCGCATCCGCGCCGATCAATGGCGGCTGACCGTAGTTCAGCCGGAAGTCGAGCTTGGTGCCGACCAGCAGCACGAGGTCCGCGCCGCCCAGCGCCGTGCGCCGCGCCAGCGAGAAGAGCAGCGGATGATCCGGCGGCAGACTGCCTCGCCCGCCACCGTTGAGGAAGACCGGCGCCTGCAGCTTTTCCGCCAGCGCCCGCAGCGCTTCGGCTCCGTCGTCCCACCAGACAGTCGTCCCGGCGAAGATCACCGGGCGCTCGGCCTGCTCCAGCAGCGCCGCCGCCCGCGCCACCGCCTCGGGGTCGCCCTGCGGCTTGCTCGTCGTGCGGTAGCCTGGCCCTGGCAGCGTCGCGTCCGCCGTCGCCACCAGCCCGTTCAGCACATCCATCGGGCATTCCAGGAACGCCGGACCAGGGCGGCCGCTGGTCGCCTCGCGCAGTGCCGCTGCCGTGTACTCGGCCAGCCGCGCCGTCTGCGTGACGGTGCGCGCCCACTTGGTGATCGGCCGCACGAGCTCGAGGTGGTGCAGCTCCTGCAGCGCACCCTGGTCCCAGTTGGCGAGCGGCGCCGCGCCGCCGAAGACCACGATGGGGCTGCCGGCCAGCGAGGCGTTGGCGATGCCAGTGATGCCGTCGGTGACGCCTGGGCCAGCCGTCAGCAGCGCCACGCCAGGCTGGCGCGTCACCTTGGCCCACCCTTCCGCGGCGTGCACGGCCACCTGCTCGTGGCGCGTATCCAGCACGCGGATGCCGCGCCGTAGGCAGCCATCGTAGATCGCCGCGACGTGGCCGCCGCTCAGCGTGAAGACCACCTCGACTCCCGCCCGCTTGAGCATCTCAGCCACCAGCAGCCCGCCATGCGCCATCACTTCTTCCATTGCCGCTCGCTCCTCGTCATGTCGCCGCGTCCACGCGCTCGTCGTGTGTCGCCTCTGGCGCAAGCATATCATGCGCGACGACTCGCTCGAAACGCTCCATCCCGGTGCGATCAAGCCGCGGCGCGGCCGCCCAGCGTGATAGACTATCCCCAGGCAGGCATCGAAAGCGGGGTGATTGTCATGGGCAACTGCTATGTCGACGTGCGCGACGACAATCTCTACGTCGAGCCGTCCCGCGTGACGGTAGAAGCCGTAATCCACCACTGGCAGTCCGGCCAGACTCCTGAGCAGATTCAGACAGACTTCCCGACAGTGCCCCTTTACGCAATCTACGGCACGGTCGCCTATTATCTCGAACATCGCGATCAGGTGGACGCCTTCTTCCGTGAGACGGAGGAACTCGATGTGGCGCGCCAAACGGCCGATGAGGCTGCTCGGCCCGAATTCTACGCCGAGATGCGCCGCCGCTTTGCCGAGGCGCGCCGAACCCTTGGCCTGGAGTCGTCCGCGACATGAGCGCGCCGGACGCAACGGGCCGACCACGATTTCTGGCGGACGAGGATTTCGAGCCGGCTATCATCAAGGGTCTGCGACGCCGGCAACCGCAGCTTGACCTCATGACAGCCGTCGAGGCTGGCAATCTTGGCAAGACAGACTCCACAGTAATCGCCTTTGCCGCCGAGGAGAATCGTATCCTGGTCAGTCACGACAAGCGGACCCTCCCCGGCCACTTCGCGGATTAACTGGCTGCTGGACATCATAGTCCTGGTGTCCTCCTCATCTCCCGGAAGGTTTCCATAGGTCAGGCGATAGATGCATTGCTGCTCGTCTGGGGTGCCAGTCGCCACGATGAGTGGTCAGATACGATCACCCGGCTGCCGTTCTAAGGCAGCCATCGCGCACCAGTGTTTATCTCGCCTGGCACGCATACTGCGGCCCGGTAATAGATCGGAACTTGCGCGCGAAAGGGGGCCTCTCATGCCGCTGCCGTACCGTGACCGCGCCGACGCCGGCCGCGCACTGGCGGCCGACCTGCTGGCCTTTGCCGGCCGGCCCGATGTGCTTGTGCTTGCCCTTCCGCGCGGTGGCGTTCCCGTCGCCTACGAGATCGCGCAACTGCTGCGTGCGCCGCTTGATGTTTTCGTGGTTCGTAAGCTCGGCGTGCCGGGGCACGAAGAGCTAGCGATGGGCGCTATCGCCACCGGCGACATCGTCGTCCTCAATCGCGAGGTGCTCAGCATGCTGCGCATCTCGCGCGAGGACCTTGACGCCGCGATCGGTCGCGAGCGCCTGGAATTGGCTCGCCGTGACCGCGAGTACCGCGACAGCCGCCCCCCGCCACAGATCGCCCGCAAGCTGGTGATCCTGGTGGACGACGGTCTGGCCACTGGCTCGACGATGCTGGCGGCGGTCCGCGCCTTGCGCGAGGAGCATCCCCAGCGGATCATCGTGGCCGTGCCGGTTGCCTCGCGTGAGGCGGTGGCACTGCTGCGCGGCGAAGGGGTGGAGGTTGTCTGTTCTGCCACGCCGGAGCCGTTCTACGGCGTCGGCTGGTGGTACCAAGACTTCAACCAGACCACAGACGCCGAGGTGCGCGAGCTGCTCGCGCGGCAGTCCGGCCGGGCCGAGGCGCCCAGCCAGCCGCCCCAGCCGTTTGGCTAGGGAGCCATACCCCGTAGGGTCACGCGGCTCAGGGGCAGAGGATGCCAGGATCCGCGCTCTTCCGCCACTACCGCACCAGTGGCCATTACATGTGTCCGTCCACCGCGAGTGCTTTCCCCCATGATTGGCCGACATCCACACGGAGCCGACATGGGATACGAGCAACGTCCCGCGACCTGGCAAAGGATCAGGCACAGGTCCAAGTGACCAGGCAACCAGCACAAAGGAACCGAACATGGGCACCATGCGCAACGTTGTGACCACTGCCGGCCTCGGCGCCGCCGCGATGTATCTCTTCGATCCCGAGCGCGGCGAGCGCCGCCGTGCGCTGCTGCGTGACAAGCTGACGCGCCTCGCCAACGTCTCGGATCGCGCCCTCAACAAAGTCAGCGACGACCTTGCCAATCGCTTGCAGGGAGCTGCCGCTGAGTTCCAGTCGCTTGGTCGCGATGGCTCCGCGTCTGATGACGTCATCGTCGCGCGGGTGCGGTCCCAGCTTGGCCGTGTCTGCGCGCATCCCGGCGCCATCGAGGTTACGGCACAAGGTGGCCGCGTGACACTCAGCGGTGATGTGCTCGCCGACGAGGCAGAAGTCGTGGTGGCCCGCGTTGGCGCAGTGCGCGGCGTACAAAGCGTCACCAACCGTCTGCACGCGAGCAAGAACGCCGCCGACGTGCCCGCCTTGCAGGGCGGCCGCAAACGCACCGGCAATGAGCCGGAGTTTTTGCGCGCCCACTGGAACCCGACAGCGCGATTCAGCGGCGGCATTGTGGGCGCGGGCCTGACCATCTACGGCCTCGCACGCGGCGGCCTCGGCGGGCTCGTCGCTGGCGTGCCGGGGGCGCTCCTGCTGCTGCGCAGCCTGACTGATAAGCCCATCAGCCAGCTCACTGGCCTTGGCGCGGGCCGTCAAGCCGTCTACCAGCAGAAGGAGCTTGACATCCAGGCGCCGATCGGCGAGGTATACGAGTTCTGGCGGCGCTTCGAGAGCTTCTCACTGATCTTCCCGCACATTGATGAGGTGCGCGAGATCGGTCCTGGCCGCACCCATTGGGTGGTGAGCGGACCAGCGGGCGCGCGGTGGGAGTACGACGCCGTCACCACGCAGCTCATACCCGATCAGGTGATCGCCTGGCAGAGCGTGCCGGGCGCGGAGCTCGGCAACACCGGCATTGTGCGCTTCAAATCGGTTGCCCTGGGCGGGGAAACTGAGGGCACGCGCATCAACATCCGCATGTGGTACACGCCGCCCGCCGGCGTCATCGCTGATACACTGGCTGGCTTCCTCGATTCCAGCCTCAAAGACGAGCTGAATGAGGCCATGGTACGCTTTAAGTCGCTGATGGAGACCGGCAAGACCACCGCCCACGGCAGGCGCATCACCCGGCAGGACGTGATCGGCGGTCAGCAGCGGGGCGCGGCCACAGGTACCGGCGCCGGAGCGAACCCGCCGGTCCACTAGCGTCGTCCATCTCACACGTTGGTTGCGCTCGCCGGCATGGGCCGACCTGACACGGGCGGGGCGCGCCACAGACCGAAGACGCGGACGCGGACGCGGAAGGAGTGCCATGCCATGAGAATAGATCATGCGAACGTGGGTGGCGGCGCCCGCTTTGTCGAGATTCCCGCCGGCTGGGTGACGCTGAGCGGCGACCTCAGCACGCCCTCGGATGCGCGCGGTGTCGTGCTCTTCGCGCATGGCTCGGGCAGCAGCCGCCACAGCCCGCGCAATCAGGCCGTCGCACGAGTTCTACAGTCAGCCGGCCTGGCAACGCTCCTGATGGACCTCCTCACGCCTGAGGAGGAGACCATCGAGATGCAAGGCGGGATGCGGCGTTTCGACATTGATCTGCTCGCCGAGCGGCTAGTCCACGCCATAGACTGGCTAATTGTTACTCCTGAAACGAAACAGCTGCGCATCGGCCTCTTCGGCGCCAGCACCGGCGCCGCGGCGGCGCTCGTCGCCGCGGCCATACGCCCCGCCGCCATCCACGCCGTCGTCTCGCGCGGGGGCCGCCCAGATCTGGCCGGCTCAGCGCTGCCCGACGTGCGAGCGCCGACACTGCTGATCGTCGGCGGCAACGACCTACAGGTAATCGAGCTCAACCGCCAGGCGTTCGCGCAGATGCGCTGCGAGAAGCGGCTCGACATCATCCCCGGCGCGACACACCTCTTCGAGGAGCCGGGCGCGCTGGAAGAGGTCGCGCGGCTTGCCGCCAGCTGGTTCCGCCGGTACCTCGACGTCACCAGCGCCTCGACCGAGGCATCCGCGACTCCACCCAGGCCACGTCCCACATGATTCTCCAGCAATGCAAGGAGGCTCTTATGGCACAGAGCAACACCGCGAACACCGCCGGCAATCCTCGCCAGCGCGCCGCGGAGCTCGCCGGGCGAATGCGCGATCTGCAATCCGAGCTGCGCGTCGGCTCGCGCCAGGCCGGCGACCCCAAGGCGCAGGCGCTCTTCGAGACGCTGGCCGAGGTGCTCGGCGGCGCGATGCAGGCGCTCGATGACTACCGTGATCGCCGCGAGCCAGCCTGGCATTAACTGGGCTGGTCGCGCGGCAGTGGCAACACGGATTGGAAGGAGCCGATCGCCGTGCAATTGACGAGCGAGGCCTTCTCCTCCGACGGGGCAATCCCCGTGGAGTACACCTGCGATGGCAGCGGTGTTTCTCCGCCGCTGGACTGGAACGGAGCGCCGCCCGATACGACCACCCTCGCCCTCATGGTTACCGATCCTGACGCGCCCAGCGGCGCCTTCACCCACTGGGTGCTCTTCAACATACCGGCAAATGTCAGCCATCTTCCCGCGGACGTGCCACGCACCGGCCAGCTCTCCGATGGCACAATGCAAGGCAAGAACTCGTTCGGCCACACCGGCTACGGCGCACCCTGCCCACCGCGCGGCAGCCCGGCGCACCGCTACCGCTTCTCCCTCTTCGCCGCCGGTATTGCGCTGAATCTGCCAGTCGGCGCAAGCAAAGGGGAGGTGCTTCGCGCACTTCAGGGCCATATCATCGAGCAGGCCCAGCTCGAAGGCACCTATCAGCGGAGCTCACGCTAGCCATGTCTGCCGTCGCGCCGCGGCACGGCTGGGGCCCATCCACCCCCCCCTCAGCGCAGCGCCTCCGGCGGTGGATAGGGCCAGGTTGGTGGCGGGGCGGCAACCGGCACGGGCGACGCATCGTGGTGCCAGGCGCGATGCGTGACGTGGACGGCGTGGCCGGCATGATGCAGCGCGCGCAACACATCCATAGTCTTGGAGAAGCCGCCAAAGATCGGCACCAGTGCCAGCGCGTTGAAGAGACAGCCGGCGCGGTCGTTGTATTTCAGATCGGCCAGCATGTCGCGCAGCGCCGCCAGCGTCCCGAACACCGGCAGAAAGCCGATCACGATCTGCGTCAGCGCGCCCGCCGCACCTAGATCACGCGCGAAGTCGCCTCGCATCGCGCCCGCCCACACATCGCCAACCAGCGACCGCCTCCGGCGCGGCACTATAACCTGACCCGTCTGGACGGCTTGGCCCGCTTGCGCCTGTACTCGCATCGCCCGCTCCCTTCGTCAGTTGCCGCTACCGCTTTTCTCGCCCTCTCCCTCCCCCGCCGCGCCAGCAGCCCCACCACTCTAACACACTACAAGTGAACTGTAACCTCGGACCGTAGCGCCTCCCACCGTTTCGCCCCATCTACGCGCGAGAATGGCGGCAGGTTGCCAATCGAGCAGACATCGCCCACGCCTGACGCGGCCTGCGAACGATCCTGCCTCCACCCGATCACACGCTCACCAGCGCCACGCCGGCCAAGATCGCCGCTACGCCCGCCCATTGCCACCTCGCCAGCCGCTCGTGCAGGAAGATCCACGCCAGCAGCACCGTTACCGCGCTGAAGAGCGACGACAGTATCGCCACTATCGAGGTCAGCGCCTGCGTCACCCCCACGTTGTAGAACGTGTTGGCCGCTGTATCCAGCAGCCCCAGCGCCACCACCCAGCCGAAGAATGCTGACGTGAGCGGCCCGCCTGGTCCCTCCGGAGGGGCAGGGGCCATGCTCACGGCGCTGCGGGAAGGTACGGGTGCTCGCGCTCCGCATAACCAGCTGCCGCGCCCCAAGAGCGCCAATCCCACCGTCACCATCGCCATCGCCACCAGATCGGCAATCTTAGCCAGCAGCGCCGACGTCGCGCCGCCCAGCACAGGCGTCACGAACCGCAGCGCCCAGTACGCCACGCCGAAGATCAGCGTCGCACCCACCGCCTCGGGCACTCCCGGCGCCAGCCGCTTGTGCCGCGACAACCCGCTCGCGCTCGCCTCACCTCCTCTGCGCCCCGGACGTCTCTGCTCCGGCGCCTCTGTCTGGCATCGCTCGCTCTCGCCACTCCCGCCACTCTCTCCGCGCTCCGCCTCAGCGTCTTCTCTGTGTCCTCTGTGTCCTCCTTGTAAGTCTCTCTCTCCGTCCACTGTGACACTCCGTGAACTCTGTAGTGGCGAACGTCGCGCTGAATCCTTCCTCCGCCGTACACTGCTGGTCAGCACCGCCCCCATCAGCGTCAGGCCGATGCCGGCGAGCTGCGTCGGCCGCGGCGCCTCGTGGCTGATCAGCAGCGCCAACAGAGCGGCGACTGCCGCATAGCTCGCAGCAATCGGCGAGACCACCGCCAGCGTGCCGATCGCGAAGGCACGGTAGAGCAGGCCCGCGCCTACCAGAATCACCAGACCAAGCGCCATCGCGGCGAGCGCGGTTCCGAGCGGCAGTCCGTTGAGCCGCACCAGTCCCAGCGGCAGCCCCACAGCCAGCAGTCCTGCCGCGCCTACCATTTGCATCCACAGCAGTGTGCGCAACGTCCCGCCGGACCGCGCCGCGTACCGCGCACAGAAATCGGCGACGCCCCAGCAGAGCGCCGCCGCCAACCCAAAGAAGATGCCTGCACCCATACCATGAATTGTACGCCCCGCCAATCGCCATGAGAACCCGCAGGGCTACGTCCCGCGGCGCACGACCAGACTCGCCGGCCATGCACAGAATAGGAGCGCGATCAGCGCGCCGTATTCTCGCCTGCACGGCTGAACGGCCTGGTATTGCGGAGCAGTTGGGAGGACCAGTGGACTACATTGCCTTATTGCGCGGCATCAACGTCGGCGGCCACACGGTGAAGATGGACGAGCTGCGGCGGCTCTTCGCGGAGCTTGACCTCGCCAACGTCCGCACGTACATCCAGAGCGGCAACGTCTTCTTCGCGTCTGACCAGGCCGATCGTGGCGCCTTGACGGAGATGATCGAGCGCCACCTGGGCACGGCGCTGGGCTACGCCGTTCCAGTGTTCTTGCGCACTATCCCAGAGCTTGAGCAGATCGTCGCCGCCGACCCGTTCCGCCATCTGACCGTCACGCCCGACATGCGGCTCTGCGTCATGTTCACCGCCACTGCCATCCCCGGCGGCCTCGCGCTGCCACTCTACTCGCCCAAGCGCGACATGGAGGTCATCCACACGACCGAGCGTGAAGCGTACGTCATCTGGCGCCTGACCGATGGCCGCCCACCCGCGGCCTATGGCTTCGAAGACATCTTGGGCAAGAAGACCACGACGCGCTTCTTCCATACCACCGCCAAGATCCTCGCTGCTGCGAAGCAGAAGGGAGGCCGGGGTGACGATTAGGGTTGCGGCGGCCGGACGTTGCCAATCCACTTCACCCATGCAAGGCGATCCTTCACTGTGTTCCACAGGCGCTCGTCGGCAGTCCACAGCTCACAGCCTTCGCGCTCGGCGAGTGCGAGATAGTGGGCATCGTAGACCGCTTTGAGGCCGAATTGATCCGCGACTTCGAGCGCGCGAACGCTCAAGATGGGCAGAGGGACGTATTCGATATCGAATGCCAGGAAGTCGTTCATGCTCGCTACCGCGTCGCCAATGGTGATCTCGCCACGGCGCACGCGCTTGTAGAGCGCATTGGCGATCTCGCTGGTGAGCAGCGAGGGTGCCATGATATTCACACCCTGGCTGACCCAATCAGCAAGCAATTGCGAAGCAACATCGGACCAGATCTCGGAAACCTGCCACTTCAGCGCGATGCTGGCGTCTACCACGAGCGAATCGCTCATAGCTCCTCCGTACGCTCCTCGCGTGCCTCGCGCAGCAAGTCAGTCGAGTCGTCGGTGAATACCCGGCCCCGCATGATACGGTCTCGTGTGCGGAATAGTCGCTCCACCGCCTCAGGGGAAATTCGATGCCGGGCAGTTTGCTCAAGAGCAGGCTCCTCAGGCACTGCCTCTTCGAGGATGCGCTCGACGTACTCGCGCACGGTCATGTCGCGCATCGCCGCCGCTGCCTTGATACGCCGTCGCATCTGAGGCGAGATGTCAATTGTCAGGCGAGGACGCTTGCTCGCGCCGGGTTGTGTGTTTGCTTGCGTCGCCATGAGAAATGTCCTCCGACAGGCGAGATTCCTTACTCATACTATCACATTGTCGTCATATCACATTGTCGTCTTGGTGACAAGATCGTGCCCGGCGTGCGCCAGTGCTGCTACCGCCCGCTCCACATCCGCCTCGCGCACCAGCACATAGTCCGTGTCATACGTCGAAAGCGCGAAGATGCTGACGCCGGCTGCGGCCAGTGGCGCGGCAAGCGCCGCCAGCACGCCCGTCAGTGCGAAGTCGAGCGGCCCCGTCACCCGCAGCGCCCGCCAGCCGCGCTCGGCAACCACCTCCACGGGCACACGCGCCTCGTCGCAGACCACCGAAAGCTCGTCGGCGGTGCGCGTGATCGAGAGGAGCGAGCCAGCCGTCGGCGTCCATCCAGGAACGGGCGCATCAGCGGGCAAACGGCAAATCGCCAGCCGCCCCGGCAGCAGCGTCAGATGCATCCGCGGCTCAAGTTTCCATGCGCTCCTCTCTCCGCACTACGAAGAGCGGTAGGGATGAGAACATCCTTGAACGGCGCTGGGCGATGCGTGCATCGCCCCTACACCCGCGCCCTGACTTGTAGGGGCGTCCACGGACACCCCCTCGGCGGGTGCCCTTCCCCCGCCGTAGGCGGCAATCAATCCTACTCCCGCGCGCGCTGGCGCTCGTGCTGTGTCAACAGGCGCTTGCGCAGGCGGATCGTCTGCGGCGTCACCTCCACCAGCTCATCGCTGTTGATGAAGTCCAGCGACTGCTCGAGGCTCAGCTTCACCGCCGGCGAGAGCCGCACCGCGATATCCGACGTCGAGGAGCGCACGTTAGTCATCTTCTTCTCTTTGCAGACGTTGACTGCCATATCGTCCGGCCGCACCTGCAACCCCACGATCATCCCCTCGTAGACCGGCGTACCCGGCTCGATGAACGTCTGGCCGCGCGCCTGGGCGTTGTTCAGGCCGTAGGTGACGGCCACGCCGCCTTCCGAGGCGATCAGCGCGCCGTTGCGCGCGGTGCCGATCGGCCCCAGCCACGGCTCGTAGCCCTGCAGCAGGCTCGCCATTGCTCCGTTGCCCTGCGTCAGCGTCAGGAAGGCGTTGCGGAAGCCGATGAGCCCACGCGTGGGGATGTCGTACTCCAGCCGCACGTTGCCGCTACCGTCGTTGTGCATGTTCACCATGCGCGCCTTGCGGATCGCCAGCGTCTCGCTGATCGCGCCGATATACTGGTCGCGCGTGTCAATCACCAGCCGCTCCACCGGCTCGACCACCGCGCCATCCACGTCGCGCGTGATGACCTCCGGCCGCGACACCTGCAGCTCGTAGCCCTCGCGGCGCATCGTCTCGATCAACACGGCCAGATGCAGCTCGCCACGCCCCGACACCACAAACTCGTCAGGCGTGCGGCCATCCTCGACACGCAGGCTGACGTTGGTCTCTAGCTCGCGGTAGAGCCGCGCGCGGAGCTGGCGCGACGTGCTCCACTTGCCCTCGCGCCCAGCGAAAGGGCTCGTGTTAACGCCGAAGGTCATCTTCAGCGTCGGCTCGTCAATCGCAATCGTCGGCAGCGCCTCGGGCGTCTCGGCGTCGGCCAGCGTCTCACCGATGTTGGCCTCCGCGATGCCCGTTAGCGCCACGATGTCGCCCGCCGTCGCCTCGGCCGTCTCCAGCCGCCCCAGATTCTGGAACGTGTAGACCAGGCCCACTCGTCCGCGGCTCACCTCGCCCTCGCGGCTGATGCGCGCCACGCTCATCCCCGGCCGCACACGCCCACGCGTGATGCGGCCGATGGCGTACTTGCCCTTGTAATCGTCGTAGTCCAGCGCCGTCACCAGCAGTTGAAACGGCGCGTCCTCTTCCACCACTGGCGCCGGCACCGTCGTTAGAATCGTCTCGAAGAGCGGCACCAGATCGCTGTTGGTGTCCTCCGGCGCGTAGCGCGCGATGCCATCACGGGCGATGGCGTAGAGCACGGGGAAGTCAAGCTGCGACTCATCGGTCGCCAGCTCCAGAAAGAGATCCTGCGTCCATGAGAGCACCTGCTCAGGCCGGGCGTCACGGCGATCAATCTTGTTGATGACCAGAATCGGCTGTAGGCCCAGCTCGAACGCCTTCTTCAGCACGAAGCGCGTCTGCGGCATCGGCCCCTCGACGGCATCCACCAGCAGCAGGCAACCGTCTGCCATATTCAGCACGCGCTCGACCTCACCGCCGAAGTCGGCATGGCCGGGAGTATCAATGATGTTGATCTTGACGCCTTTAAAGGTGATGGCGGTGTTCTTGGAGAGAATGGTGATACCGCGCTCGCGCTCCAGCTCGTTGGAGTCGAGGATCAGCTCGCCCACCTGCTGGTGCTCGCGGAAGACCTTGCCCTGCTTGAGCAACCCATCCACCAGTGTCGTCTTGCCGTGGTCCACGTGCGCGATGATCGCCACGTTGCGCAGGTCCTCGCGCACGCGCCGGCCCTGCTGCCGCTCCGTGTCAGTCGCTGTCTGCATATCGTCTTGAACAATTCTTTCGTTTACGCCGTGCGCCGCAGTACTCACGCCCATGATGAGGTAGAGGAAAAGGAGCATCCCCAGCCCTGCCAGCCTTCCAGGCACACCAACACGTAGTATATCACGCCCGCGCAGGCAGGCGTATCTACCTACGCCCGTTGCCTGCCCCGCCGCGCTATGCTACAGTGGGAGCCACGATTTCCGCGTCATCCTCTCGCCGCGCCGGGCCGGCTTGCCGCCCCAGCACACCGGCACACCACACGCTCGCCGCGGCCAGCTTTCTCCCTCTCGCGCGGACCTCGCACTTTTCGATGGTTTCCGTCTGTTCGATGGAGGTAGTGTGCCCATGGACGGCCGCGGCTCCCGACGTGTGCTGATCGTGGATGACGATCCAGCCCTGATCGCGCTGCTCTCCGACGGGCTGCAGCTTGTCGGCGGCTACGACGTGGCGGTGGCAGCCGACGGCGCTTCAGGGCTAGACTCCTGCACCACGACGCTGCCGGCCTGTGTGATCGTGGACGTGCGCATGCCGGGACTCAACGGCTACCAGTTCGTGCGAGCGCTGCGCGGTGACCCTGCCACTGCGGACGTGGCAATCGTCGTGCTCAGCGCCCTGGCGCAGGAGCGCGAGCAGATCGCGGGGCTGTTGGCCGGAGCCGACGCCTACCTCTCCAAGCCGGTCAAGATGGCCGACCTGCTGGCCACCGTCTCCGACGCTGTCAGTCTGACCCCTCCACAACGCACCGAGCGCCGCCGCACGCTGCTCGGCGATCCCCGCGCGAAATGAGGATCCTATGAGCGCCAGTCGAAATACCGGAGGCCGGGGGCCTACCTTTGCGCCGACCTCTCCAATGGCCGTGCTCTTCGTTGACCCTGATATGGAGGGTGCCGAGCGGTTGGCCCGCGCACTGCCTAACCTGAGCGCATTTGCGGTGGTGCCCACGGCGCAGGCCGCGCTCAGCGCCATCGCCGTGCGGGTGCCCGACCTCGTCGTCTCCGAGATTGATCTGCCCGATGGCAACGGCGTCCAGTTGCTGGCCCGCATCCACGGTGCCGCGGCCACACGTCGTGTGTTGCTCATGGTCCTCACCCACCGCGCAACGGTGCGCGATAAGATCGCCGCCTTCCAGGCCGGCGCCGACGACTTCCTCGTCAAGCCCGTGGATGCCGACCAGCTCGCTACCCACGTGCGACTCGTCAGCCGCTTCCGGCAGGTCACGTCAAATTAGAAAGGCAGCCGTTCGCCTCCACCTGGGGCGCACGGCTCGCCTGTGCCCTCATCTGCCCCCGTCCCAACCGAATCGCCTCCGCCCGACATCTTATGGGTAGTCCTATGCGATCAGGTAGGTTTTCCCGCTGGCGCCCGGCCGCTGGTTCGCAGACCGCACAGCAGCTGCACGCCGCGAGCGCGTACGTGCGTGACCTCGCTGCCGCCCCCTTCAGCGCCGACCCCGAAGCGCTGCTCTCGCGCTCGCCCGTCGAGCGGCTGCGCGACCGCCAGGCGGCGCTGCTGCGGCTTGTCCTGCTCAGCGTTGTCGTGCTGGTGGCCGGCATGTGCATTCCCGCTGCCGCGCTTGGCCGCGCATCCGGTCTGCTAATCGCTGTGGCCGCGGCCGCTGTGATCCTCTCGCTCACCTGCCTGGCATTCAATCGGCTCGGCCAAAGCACCCTCGCCGCCAGCTTCTTCATCCTCGGCGCAATCGCGGTGGGTGTCTGCTACGTCCAGGCTGGACCGCAAGTGCAGACCATCGTCGTCCCGCTGGTCTACGCGCTCATGTCGCTGCTCGTGCTGATGGCCGGCATTCTGCTGCCGCCGGGCTTCGTCTGGCCCACGGCGGCGCTCGTCCTGGCGGCTACAGTGCTCGGTCTCAGCGGCGTGGGCACACGCCCGCGCGACTCCGCGGCGCTGGCGCTGCTGGTGGCGTTCGAGGTGCTGGTCACGGTCCTCAGCTGGATTGCCGCGCGCAGCGCCGCCGCGGGCGCTCAGGCTGCTAGTGTGGCGCTCGATCGCGTGCGCGAGCTGACCGCCCTCAAGGACCAGTTCCTCATTGACGCCAACCACGAGCTGCGCACGCCGATGATGTCGTGGTACGGCAACACGGAGCTGCTGGCGCAGCTTGGGACGCATGCTACACCTGAGCAGCGCGAGCGGATGCTCGCCCGCGCGCTGGCCTCCGGAGACGCCGTGCTGCGTCTGCTCAATAGCCTGCTGGATGCCGGCGCGCTGGGCGCTGGTCCGCCGCGCCTGCGCATCGAACTGGTCGTGCTGGAGCCGCTGATACGCGACGTGCTGGCCACCTTCGACCCGCGCCAGATCGGCGAGCCGGGGCTGGAGGAGATCACCTATGAGGCGCCGCGCGTCACACTCGATGTCTCGCCGGGGCTGACGGCGCTGGCCGATGCGAGCCGGCTGCGCCAGGTGCTCGTCAATCTGCTCACCAACGCGCTCAAATACTCGGCGCCTGGCACGCCCATCATCATCACCGCCCAGCCTCTCTCCCCGCCTGATCGCACGCGGCGGCGCCCCCTCCGCATGCGCGGACGGCGCAGCCCCGCGATTGCCGGACCGGCGCCGATGGTGCGCATCGCCGTGCGCGACCGCGGCCTTGGTGTTCCCCCTCGCGACGCTGGCAAGCTGTTCCAGCGCTTCGTGCGCCTGGAGCGCGACATCGCTGGCTCCGTTCGCGGCACCGGCGTCGGCCTCTACCTCTGCCGTGTGCTGGTAGAGGCGATGGGCGGCCGCATCTGGGTCGAAAGCACCGGCATCGAAGGGGAGGGCTCCACCTTCGCCCTCACTCTGCCCCTGGCGGCCCCCTCGCAAGAGGCTGCGCTGCCACCCCAGGCGGAAGACGCCGCCCCAATAGAGACCGTGGGCCACCTGCGCCGTACGCCCGCCCCATCGCATCCGCGCGCATAGCGGGCAGGCACTTGCCATCGCCATAGCCCCGTAGAGGGAGCTGTCCTTTCGGCCGTGGCGCCGTTCGCTGCCGCTGCGGTATGGTACGACCTGCGTCTAACACGACATGGCGCCGTTGGCCTCGGCGCGTAGTATGCGGTTTGCGATATACCCATCACCGCCTTTCGCGGTGAGGCTTGAAGGGCGCCGATTCTAGATGGCCAACGATGGGGGCGGCGA
>DASUBU010000141.1:0-18212 GCA_035763125.1 Ktedonobacterales bacterium | reverse complement strand
AAGATCTCCAGGCTGCCGATCAGACGGATGACGGGAGGGGCAACGTGCCTGGGCCAGTTCCCCCAAGCACGAAGCTTGGCGACTGGCTGGGAGACTTTCACCAGGCCGGACAGGGTGAAACCCACGGCCAGCACGATTTGGACGATCCAGAGCGCAAGCGTCATGATGTTCTTCTCCGATCTTTTGATAGAGATGAGCTGAGCGGCGCCGGGCCCGCAAGCGGCGTGGTGTCGAGGGAGCTGACCTCGTATCAAGATTCATACACGAGACGAAATACGCATTGCCTTTGTGACAACCTTTCGCTCGCACGCTCCCCTCGCGTTTGCGTTATCATTCCCCTTCGCCAGCCAAAGAAAGCAGGGGTAGTGGCTCAGGAAGGCAAGATGATCTGCTCGCAGTTATATCGATGGAGAAGGAGTCGTAGGCAAGTCTCATGCATCACTGGCGATTTGGAAAATGACAGTGTTTTGCGTACAAATCGGGCTAAACGTTGCCGAAGTGTATTGTTCCAGCGTTCCACGTGGGCCGTCTCGCCCGTTTCTTTGCCAACAGCGCAGTGCTGCTCTTCTGGGATCACCGTTTGATAGGCTTTCCAAAAATCGGTAAAGCAGTGACCTGCACGATAGAGCAGAGGAATGGCCTTCCACAAACGAGAACAGGTTACTTCGCTGCGATCTCCTATTGCGTATGCCACCACTTGTCGCGTTCTGCGGCAGAGAGCGATCCAGATCCACGCTGATTCACCTTCTTGTGCACAAAGGACCACAACTCATCCAATTCCAGTACGGTTGCCTCCTCCTCCCTGCCATCGGGCTCAATCAACGTTTCGTGCAACGCTGGGAGCGCGGCGGCCTTTTTTTATCCCGACACTCACTGTCTGACGGGACACGCCAAACGTCCGCTCCAGCCCACGTAAACTGCTGCGTTCTTCATACGCGCGGAGAACCTCTTCTCGGCGTTCCTCTGGATAGGCATGGGGAGTGGGATTGTCCCGGCTTTGCCTCTGACAGGCTCGGCAGAGATATTTCTGTTTTCCGTTGGGCGGCCGTCCATTTCGCACGAGTTTCTCACTTTGACAATGCAGGCACTGGAGCGTAATGGTGACCATACAACCTCTTTCTGAACAAGGTGGTTTTGGTACTGTATCCCATCATCCCCATCTTGACCACTATCACTGAGTGCTACAATGCCACAGCCGCAGCTCATCGGTGCTGTAGCGGCGCCTGCCGGAGCTCCATACCTCGGCGAGCGACCCAAGGACCAGGAGGCATCATGTCCGCAGGGTCATGGCCTGCGCCCTTGCGCTTGGCCGAGCTTGTCGCCGGGCTCTCGCTGACAACCGACCTGGGTACAGGCCAGCCGATGGAGCATGCCCTGCGCGTATGTCTGCTGGCTAGCGAGCTGAGCGGCGCGCTGGGGATGGACGAGCAGGAGCGCTGCGATGTCTATTACGTGGCACTGCTGCGGGCAATTGGCTGTGTCTCGGATGCCCATCGGGTCGCGGCGCGCTTTGGCGACGAATTACTCGCGAATGCCCAGATCTCCCTCATTGACACCGCACAGCCGACCGAAGTGCTCGACCTGCTATTGCATCATGTGGGGGAGGGCCAGCCAGCGCTGCGGCGCGCGCGGATGGTCATGGCGGCGCTTGCCGCTGGGCCAGGTGAGCGGAACGAGATCATCGCCGCGCACTGCGAGGTGGCAGAGCGGCTGGCCCAGCGCCTGGGGATGCGCGATGAGGTCGCCGTCGGCGTCACCCAGGTCTACGAGCGCTGGGACGGCAAAGGCTCGCCGGGGCGGGTGCGGGGCGAAGCGATCGTACGCGCGGCACGTATTGTGATCCTCGCCCGCGATGCCGAGTTGTTCCACCGTCTGGCGGGCGTAGAGGGAGCGACGCGCATCGTTCGCCAGCGGTCGGGAACCATCTATGATCCAGCCGTCGCCGAGCACTTCTGCCGGCGCGCAAGCAGTCTCATGAGCGCGCTGGACACCGACGACACCTGGGATGCTGTGCTGGCCGCCGAGCCAGGTCCGCGCCCGCTGCTCATGTCAGAAACAGCGCGCGAGGCGGCGATGCGTGCCATCGCCGACTTCGTTGATCTCAAATCGCCCTTCACCAGTGGGCATTCCAGTGGCGTCGCGCGGCTCGCGGCCGCCGCGGCCGAGAGACTTGGGCTGAGCGTGTCGGAGGTTGCCGCGCTGCGTCAGGCGGGTTACGTTCATGATCTGGGGCGCGTGGGCGTCTCCGCGGCCATCTGGGATAAGCCTGGCCGGCTCACGGCGAGCGAATGGGAGCGCGTGCGCCTTCACCCATACTACACTGAGCGTGTCCTGGCCCGGCCGCCAGCACTGGCCCAGCTTGCCGCCGTTGCCGCGCTGCATCATGAGCGGCTGGATGGCTCTGGCTACTATCGGGGGGTTCCGTCGGCTATGCTCGCGCTGCCTGCACGGGTGCTGGCGGCTGCGGACGTCTACCATGCCATGACGGAGCACCGGCCCCATCGCCCGGCTCATGCTGCCGAAGCGGCCGCCGCGCAGCTGCGTGCGGAAGCGCGTGCTGGCCGGCTCGATCCCGATGCGGCCAGTGCCGTGCTGGCGGCGGCCGGCCACGGGGGCCGAGCAGCCCGGCGCGAGTGGCCTGGCGGGCTGAGCGAGCGCGAGGTGGAGGTGCTGCGGCTGGTCGCGCGTGGCCTGGCGAACCGCGAGATGGCACAGCGCCTCAGCATCGCCGAGAAGACCGTCGGACATCACATTCAGCACATCTACAACAAGATTGGCGTCTCGACTCGCGCAGCGGCCACCCTCTTCGCCCTGCAACATGATTTGCTGGCCGACCCGTACGGCTCCGCTGAATAGGGCATTCGCCCGATGTAGTTTGCCCGCCATGCGGCTACCCTTGACCCCAACGAGGCAATGTCGTACACATTGCGGAATTCATTGAGGGAGGTCGCACGTGGCTACTAATGGAATGGTCAACGTCACCGGAACGCAGCTCTTCTATGAAGAGGCAGGGAACGGCCAGCCCATGCTCTTCATCCACGGAATGGCTGGCGATGCCAGTGTGTGGGACGACCAGATGCAGCGGCTCTCGCCTCATTTCCGCTGTGTCGCGTACGACCGGCGGGGCCACTCGCGCAGCCCGCTCGGCCAGGTTGCCCAACGCACCGTCGAGCTGCATGCCGACGACGCCGCGCAGCTCATCATGGAGCTTGGGCTCGCGCCGTGCATCCTGGTTGGGTCGAGTGGGGGAGCGCGCGTCGCGCTCGACGTCGTCCGCCGCTACCCACGCCTGGTGACGGGCGCGGTGCTCTCGGAGCCGCCACTCACGGCGCTGGACCCAGAGGTGGGCAGCGCATTTGTGGGGCGCATCAAGCCGGCCGTCGAGGCCGCGATTGCCCGTGGCGGCGCCCGCGCCGCGGTTGATGCTTTCTTCGAGATCATATGCCCGGGACTGTGGCATGCATTGCCCGAATCGCGGCGTGACGTTCCCTACCGTGCCAATGCCGCGGAGGTCCTGGCTGATCTGGCAATGCCAGCGTATCAGATCTCACGCGCCGACCTCGCCCAGATACGCGTGCCATGCCTGATCATACGCGGCAGCGACAGTGACCCAGGATTGCGCACCATAGCTGGCATCTTGGCCGAGACCATCCCAGGCGCGCACTTCGTCGAGCTGCAAGGCTCTGGCCATGTCACCTATTTCGAGAAGCCAGCCGAATTCGCTGCCGCGGTTGAGTCGTTTGCCCAGGAGCTTCTATCGGCGACGCGGTGAGCGGATGCCGGCGGTGACGGGCGAGCGGCCGCTGCGATGTGCGACAGAAAGTGAGGGGTGTTGTCGGATGCCCTTGGTGTCTCCAACCGATCTCCACGTGACCGTCTGGGGTGCGGGCGAGCCGGTGCTGCTCGTCCATGGCAGTCTCACCTACGGCAATCCAGCCGACGACGATTGGCACGAGCAGCGTCCACTGGCCGATCACTTCCAGTTGCGCATGCCAGCGCGCCGCGGCTACAGCCAGAGCCCCTCACGGCCGCCTGGATTTGGCTACGTTGAGGAATCGGCGGAATTGGCCGAGCTGCTCGGCGAGGGCGCTCACCTCGTCGGCTTCTCGTACGGCGGCTTTCTCGCTCTCCTCATGGCCGCGCAAGGACCTGAGGCAATCCGGTCGTTGACGCTGATCGAACCCTCAGCCTTGTCTGTCGGCCGTGGCCATCCAGCGGTGGAGGCACTCATCGCACGTCTGCGGCCGATTCTCCCTCCACCGCCGCAACTGGCGCCGGAAGCGTTTCTGCTCGCGTTCCGTCGCGCGCTGCGGGGTCTGCCCGCTGACGTCCCGCTCGCGCTCACCGAGCAGGATCGTGCTCACCTGTCATCGGAGATGGGCCGCGGGGGGGTGGTAGCCACTATGCGGGAACAGCCCCAGTGGGAGGCAGAGATTCCTCTGGACACGCTCGCGGCGGCCCCTTTCCCCAAGCTGGTTGTCTCTGGTGGCTGGAGTCCCGCGCTGGATGCCGTCTGCGGCGTGCTCGAAAAGCGCCTGCCTGCCGAGCGCACCGTTATCACAGGGGCCGGCCATGGTGTCCAGATGATTGGCGAGGTGTTCAATCAGCGGCTCCTCGCGTTCCTACGCGCCGCATCGGCCTGAGCGTCCAGCGAGCGACGGTGATATGGTAGGATGGCTGGCGCCTGCGTTATGGCACGTGATCCCACGCCGGCTATGCTTCAGACAAGACAATGCCTGAAAGTCAGGCCCCTTTTCTCTCGGTCCCCAGGGACCTGTAGGCTGAGTCGTACCAGTTGTTGCGGGAGACAGGAATCGCGATGACGACGATGCGCGTGGGGATGGGCTACGATGTGCATGCCTTTGCTCCTGCTGAGGCGGGCCGGGCGCTGATGCTCGGCGGAGTCGCGATTCCATTCGAGCGTGGGCTGGCGGGCCACTCTGACGCCGACGTGCTGCTGCATGCGCTGGTGGATGCGCTGCTGGGGGCTGCGGCGCTGGGTGACCTCGGCACACACTTCCCCTCCAGCGATTCCCGTTGGCAAGGCGCCGCCAGCGCCGATTTCCTGAGCTATAGCGTGGATATGCTGCGTCAGCGCGGCTGGCGCATCGCCAATGTGGATGTGACAGTGGTGGCCGAGCGCCCGCGGCTCTCGCCCCATGTTCCCGCGATGCGGGCGCGGCTGGCTGAGCTGCTGGGCCTGCCGCTGGATGCCGTGAGCGTCAAATCGAAGACCACCGACGGCCTCGGCTTCACCGGTCGTGGCGAGGGCATTGCCTGCTACGCCGTGGCGATGATTGAGCGCAACGCAAGCTAACGTACGGCATCGAAGCTAGAGAAGTCGGTGGAATCAAGCCGCTCAATACTTTGGCCGGCAGACTCGGCGCCCGCTTGAACGTCGAGTCGTTCGTCACGAAGAGGTCGCATTCCCCATCAAGCGCGGTCGCGGCATGAATGGCATCTGGTGTCTTGCGGTTGATTGTCGCGCGGAGTCGCGCTGCCGGCTCCAATACAGTCTGTATGATCGGTACAAGCACAACGTCAGAAGTTTGCCGCAGCACGTTGCGAAAGCCAATCTCCAACTGCTGATTGTTGGTCTTGAGTGGCTTGACCAGAGGTGGTGGTGATCTGAATTACCATGGCATGCCGCGCCCATCCCGTGATTCCAGCGCATGGTGCCGCTCGCCACCACTATAACACGCCGAGCGCCGTCTGGAGCGCGGCTGGCAGCGGGTGCCGCGCCTGCGGATTGCCCCATAGCGCCGAGGCTGTCTCTGGCGCATCGGCCTCCCACGGAACGCGCAGCCGCACGGCGCTCAGGCGCAGGAAGCCGCGAAAGAAGTCGGCGGGCGCGCGGTAGCCGTGGCGGGCGAAGAGTGCGGGATCGCTGCGTTCGGCGGCGGCGCGCAATGCGGCCAGCGCGGCGCCCAGCTCGAACGAGTGATTGCCACCATTGGCGCTGGCTTCTACCATTGAGGCGCAGACCACCAGCGCGTTGGGCGCGCCAGGCGGGAGCTGGCCGAGCTTGTCGCAGACCGCATCGGCGAGCCGAGCGGCAGTGACGCTGGCGCGCAGGCGTTTTACCTCAACGTTGACGGCGAGGTGACCCTTGAAGGTGAGGGCGAAGTCGGGGCCGCGTGTCTTGCCGGCCAGCAGCGGCTCGTAGGCCAGCGTGCAGCGGCGGTCGGCCAGCAGACGCCAGGCGACGAGCAGCTCGCAGGCCAGGTCGCGCAGGCCTTCGTCATCGCGCAGGCCCCGGATCTTCTTGCGAATCTTGTCGCGGTGCAGCTCGATGAACGCGGCGTAGCGCGGCGAACCGTCCATCCAGCCAGCTACGCTAGTCTGGAACCACTCAGGCGCCTCCAGAAGCAGGCGATTGTTCGGATACACAGTACGCTGCCGGGCTGCCACGCGCGCTATCCTCCCAATCTCTCGTCACAGGTGGGGTCGTTGACTGATGATACGGAGTATACCTCAGCATGGCCCCTATGCACGCAGCTGAGCGATCGCGCCGCCGGCGACAGCGATCGCCGAGACGAGCATCAGCCAGAAGCCGATCCCCAAGGCCGATGCGATGAGCCGCCCGGTCTCCGACGACTGCAAGCCAATGAGCTGCAGGAGGAGGATTGCTGCGCCGATGAGGCCGCAGAGTAGCACCACGACGGCGGCGCCATTGGAGGGCGATGTTCCACCGTTGCGCGCTCGGAACCACTGCCACGCGCCCACACTGGCCGCCACAGCCAGGGAGAGCATCTCGAGCCAGAGGAAGAGCGATGGATCAATGTCTGGGCCGCTCGGTGTCGCGGCGCCACTGGTCGAGAACTGCGAGCTCTGTGAGAATGCGGTTGACAACGAGTAGAGGTTGCTGATGGTATTCGTCACTTGCGCACCGGTAAGGCTGCCGAAGATGCCAAGATTGATGTAGGGCAGGGCAAAGAACGACAGCACGGCAATGCCGCCGAACACCGCTGCTACCGCGCTGCCACCAGCCTTGCGATAGCGCACCGGCGGCAATGGCGCCAGCGGAGGCAGGGTCGGCGCCGCATATGCTGCGGGACTGGGCGGCGCATAGAACGGTTGGCTCGGCGGCGTAGTGGGTGGTGCATAGGGCACGGTCGGCGGTTGGGCCGGCGCGCCCGGCTGCGGCGATGCACTGCGGACAACTCGCAGGCCCTGCTGTGACGGATCGTGCGGCGGAGGGAACGAAGACATAGGTGCCTCCTCAGGCAATGTCTGGCGACCGATCTGTGCCCGGTCTGATTAGCAGCCGCCAGCTACATACGCAAAACAGTGTTGACTGAGAGTATATCACACCGCCAAACTATGGGTGGAATTCTGGCGTGCAAACAAAGTACAGCAGCATGCGGGCGGACGCGATCGCTCCGGAGGGTGCGCACGACATCGCGCCCCAGCTTGCACGCGCGGGCTTGTCACCCGGACGGCATACTGGGGCGGTGACGGTGGGATTGGGTGGAGGCGTTAGGCTCAGGCGCGTCTGGCTGGTCCCGCGAGCAGCCGATCACGAACCTCGGCGTTGGAGGCGAGGTCAATCGCCGTCCAGGCCATCGCCAGCGCGCCGTCCAGCAGCGCCTTGTCGGCCGACGCGGTGGCACAGTGGGCGGTAAACTCTGGCTGGTGGTTGACGGCCGGCAGCGAACCAATGCCAATGGACGGGTGAATGGCGGGCATAGCAAGCGAAACGTTGCCCATATCGGTGGATGCTGACGAGAGCGCCTCGACGAAGACGCGGCCGAGCGCCTGGGCGTTGGCCTCGTAAAGCGCGGCGATCTGGGGGTCGTGGGCGACGTGGGCGTAGGGCTTGTCGCCGCCGCTGATCTGAAGCTGCGCGCCGGTGGCATGCGCGCCCGCCTCGAAGCAGCGGAAAACGCGCGGCGTGAGCTGATTCAGCTCGGTGAATGTGTCGGAGCGGACCATATAGCGGGCGCCTGTGTGTGCGGGGATGATGTTGGGAGCGTCGCCGCCGTCGTTGACGATGCCATGAACGCGGTCGCTGGTGCGCATTTGCTGGCGCAGCAGACCGATGGCAACCTGCGCGATGGTCAACGCGTCGGCGGCGTTGATGCCCTCTTGCGGCCAGGCGGCGGCATGGGCGGACTTGCCGGTATATTTCACGTCAAAGCTGGCGGCGGCGATCATCCTGGGCTGGGCCTGGTCGGCGGGCGCGGGATGTACCATCATCGAGGCATGGACGCCGTCGAAGGCGCCGCGCTCCAGCAGCAGGATCTTGCCGCCGGCATTGCCGACCTCCTCTGCTGGCGTGCCCATCACGGTGACGGTCAAGCCGACGTCGTCGGCGACACGCGCGGCCGCCATTCCCGCGCCAAGCGCCATGGCCGCGATAATATTGTGACCGCAGGCGTGACCGATGCCAGGCAACGCGTCGTATTCCGCGCAGATGGCGATGTGCAGCGGGCCGGAGCCGGCGCGGGCGCGGAAGGCGGTCGGCAGCTCACAGATGCCGCGCTCGACGGCGAAACCGGCGTCGCTCAGCGCGTCGGCAAGCCATATGCTCGCCTGCTCTTCCTCCCAGCCGAGCTCAGGGTGGGAGTGGATGCGATGGCTGATAGCGATCAGCTCATCGCGGCGCGCATCCATCGTCTCGCGGGCGGCGGCTTTGGCATCCATCGGGGGGACCTCCTGTACGCGGTTTGGCCGAGATGGGCAGCGGATCCCGAACGTCTTACGTGCAGTGTATCATGCCCATCATACCAGGCGGAGGGTTGGTCGGCCCTCGCTCAGTCGCCATCACCACTATCGGGCGAGCGCGCCTCCAGGCGGTCAAGGCGGGCGGAGATGTCGCGCAGGGCCGCCATCACATCGTGCAGCGTGACCTCCATCTCGGCCACCTCCTGTGCTTCCTGGCGCTCCATCCGGTGGAGGAAGAACGCGCTCACGGTGGCGGTCATCACGCCGAAACAGGCGATGCCGACGACCATGATGACGGCGGCCAGGACGCGCCCGCCGAAGGTCGCGGGTCCCGCGCCGTAGCCCACCGTGCTCATCGTCGCGAACGCCCACCAGAGCGCATCGCCAAGCTGGCGGAACTCGGGATTGGTCGCGTGCTCCAGCTCCCACACCAGCGAGCCGCCCACCACCACCAGGCCGACCGCCGCCAGCAAGAAGATCCAGACGCCGTTGCGCTTGGCGATGCCGTGCAGGTCACGCGCGGCCCGATCCAGCTCGGCGAGAAAGCGCACCAGGATGCCCAGGCGCAGGGCGCGTGCGAGGTTGAAGAGATAGGCGAGGCGGCCCAGGCGCAGGAAGCGCAGCGCGCGCAGGGTCGGCAGCAGAGCCAGCAGATCAAGCCAGTGGCGCCTGAGATAGGCGGCGCGCGACTCGGCGGCGTAGCAGCGCAGCGCGAATTCCCCCACGAAGAGCAAAGTGATCGTCAGCTCGACGGGCACGAGCGAGGTCTCGTTGAGGGCGCCCGCGGGATGATCCTCGAAGTAGCCCAGGGCCAGGAAGACCAGCGCCAGCGCCGCCATACTAAGGTCCCAGGCGAGCTGGTGGCGCGCGACAAACGTGTTGACGGCGCGCCGGAAGCGCTCGCTCCGTGTGCGTTCATCCACTGCCACGCTCAACAGCCCAAAGTCAGCCTGTGCCTCTGAGTAGGGAGTCTCGCTGCGACGCTGGGGCATTGCCGTCTACCTCCTCTCTGGTGAGCGGCGGCGAGCGCGCTGTGCGCGTTTCAGTGCGGAGAGCGCCGGGACTGCTGTACGGGGAAGAACGAGTGTCTCCAAGATGAGAAATGCCTGCCCGCGAGACATGTAGTCTGCCAACGTGGATCTGGACGTACCCTGGTATCGCGGCCGAACGTGTTCAGGCTGCCACTCCTCGTTGTTGTATGACGATGCAACCATCAAGTGCGTACACTCATAGCCCCTGCGACAAGCGCATCCGATCTCGCAGATGCCCCACCTGCGAGGTCGTCTGTCGCGCCATTATCGGCGGACACGCACCCGCCGTTGTTCCACCACCATGACGACGCTTGAGAGGTCGTGGCCGGAGAGCGATGCAAGTGCATCGAGTAGTCGCTGAATGCGGTCGGAGGTTTGGACGCCGGTCGGCAGCCGCAAGGCGATTATGCCGCCGTGCGGCGGTGGGAAAGCGATGACATTGGCGAGACCGAGATCGGTGGTGATGATCGTCTGATTGATGATCGGTTTGCCGCCCAGAATAGCTGGATCCGAGACGATGCCGGGCTAGAGCTCACCTTCTTGCATTGTCCCGCTCCCACTGAGTCGCGCAGCAGCACGCCACAGCCAGTACGAAACAAGATACAGCCTGGAAGAGACTGACCGCTGACTAGACAGCGACTGCTAACGCACTCAAACGTGCTCACAGCACGGTCAGCAGCTCGGCGCCGTTCTCGGTGATCGCCATCGTATGCTCGAACTGGGCGGAGCGCGAGCCGTCCGCGGTGGCGATGGTCCAGTGATCGGGGAGCGTGCGCACCTCTGGCCGGCCGGCGTTGATCATTGGCTCGATGGTGAAGACCATGCCCGCCGCGATCTCCATGCCAGTGCCGGGCGTGCCGAAGTGCAGGACGGACGGCTCCTCCCAGAGCTGGCGCCCAACGCCGTGGCCGGCGAGCTCGCGCACCGACGAGAAGCCGTTGGCCTCGGCCTCGCGCTGCACGGCGGCGCCAATGTCGCCGAGTCGCTTGCCGGGGCGGGCCTGCTCGATGCCGAGGTCGAGGCAGCGCTGGGCCACTTCGAGCAGCTTCTGCGAGGCGGGGTCAATGCGGCCGACGGCGTAGGTGCGGCAGGAGTCGCCGATCCAGCCTTTGTACAGTACGCCGATATCAATGCCGATGATGTCGCCTTCTTGCAGGACTTGCTTTGTGCTGGGGATGCCGTGACAGATCACGTCGTTGACGGCGACACAGATGGTCGCCGGGAAGGGCGGACGCACGATGCGGCCGCGGCGGTCGGTCATCGCGCCGTATCCCTTGTACATTGGCAGCGCACCATGGCCGCGGATGAACTCTTCGGCCATCCGGTCGAGGTCTTTGGTCGAGACGCCGGGCACGATATGTGGGGCGAGGTGTTCGTAGGTTTCGGCGACGAGGCGGCCAGCATCACGCATGATGGCGATCTGCTGCGGCGTCTTCCTGGTCACGGCCATGGCGACTCTGCTCTCTTCCCGGCTGGCACTCCGGCATATGTGAGTGTCGAGACGAAACGCAAACGGCCCACGACGAGCGCGCGTGGGCCGCTATATCTCGCGCCTGATACCCCACTAGTATGAAACGCGGGGAGCGCAGACTGCTAGTGAGTGATGGGTGCCGCGGCCTCCGCGGCGCGCGCCTCGTGCTCGGCCTCGATCTCCATCTCGGTCGGCACCTTCAACCACCGCGCATAGGCCCCGAACGAGAGTACAAAGACAAGTGCCCAAATCGCAACAACCACCAGCACCGGCCAGACTTCCGCCATGTCCTCAATGCCTCCTGAGATACGGCTATCTCGGCTTGGATATTCGCTGCTCGCGTGGGCTGCGTGACGCCCGCTTTCGTGCGGCGCCCTGGTCCAGCACACTCCCTGTTATCATATCACGTCCCACGGCTCGGTCGTCCGCCAAGAGTCCCATGCGGCGCCGGCGCAACAGAATGCGGTGCCGCTGGACGAGGGCGAGGGCCGGTGACACAATAGGGGCGAGCGCACGGCGGAACGGCAAGAGCGCCCGGCGCGGAGGAGGGAAGGCGATGATCCGGCTGCTGCTGGTAGAGGACCACCGTCCGGTGCGCGAGGCGCTGCGAGAGGGGCTGGAGGCCGCTGGCGAGGTGCGGGTGGTGGCGGAGGCGGCCACAGCGCGCGAGGCGATCGCGGCAGCCGAAGCGAGTGCCTCTGATGCCAATGGCCCGGAAGTGGCGCTGATGGATGTCGAGTTGCGCGATCCGGAGCTAGGGGCGGCGGCGCTCAGCGGCGTGGGCGCGGCGGTGGCGATTCGGCGCGAGCGCCCGCGCTTCCCGGTCGTCTTCTATTCGATCCAGGACGACGACTCGTACTTCCGCGAGTTCCGGGCAGCCGGCATCCTCAGCCACTACGCCTACGTGCGCAAGAGCAACTATCTGTTGCCTTCGATGCTGGTGCCGCTGCTGCGCGACGCTGCGGCCGGGCGCAGCTTCATTGATCCAGAGATCGAGGACCGCGTGGACGAGGTGCGCGAGCGCGACGCGACCTCACCGCGGGCGTTGCTGGAGCCCAATGAGCTGCGCGTGGCGGAGCTGGTGGCGCAGGGCATGACCAACGAGCAGATTGCGGCGCGGCTGGGCCTGCGGGATGCGCGAGCCGTCAGCCGCACCAATGGGCGCATCTACGATGCCTGGCGGCTGAGTGAGAGCACGACCGACGAGAAGGTGGCGCGCGCACGGGCGACGCTGATCTACGTGCTGGACCGTCCCGTGATCTGGGACGAGCAAGGCCGCGCGCTGGTGCCGGACCGCAAGCATGGCTGGGTGCCGCTCTACGACGAGCCAGAGGGCCACACCTGATGGATCATCTGCTCCAGCCGGCTGTGGCGCAGCTGGCGATTGCCTTCTCGGTCTTCAGCCTGATCACCTATCTCTGGCTGGGCGTGACGGTGCTGCTGATCGGCAACCGTGGCAGCCGGGTGACGTGGCTCAGCGGGATCGGGCTGCTGACGGCGGCGCTCTTTTTCCTGTGCCATGGGGCGCTGGTGGGCGCGGGCGTGCCGCAGGGACCGTCGCCGGTTGACGTCTGGTGGCGGCTGGCATGGGTGCCCGCTTTCGCCGCGCCGATCCTATGGGCGGCGACCGGCATGCACTACGTTGGGCTGACCGAGAGCGGGCCACTGACACGGCGACTGCGGCGGCCAGCGCTGATCGCCGTCGGCGTGCTCGGCGGCGTGGCGCTGCTGCTGGCGCTGTTGAGCTTGCCGGCGATTGGCCACTACGGCGACTTCATTTGGCTGCTGGGGGCGTCGCTACGGCTGGGCGGAGCGCCGGCCTTGTCGGCGCCAGCCTCGCCGCTGCTGCCAGTGCTTGCGCTGGCTTTCATCACGTACATGATTGCCTGCGCCTCGCTGCCGTGGGCCTCGCTGGCTGTACGGCGCCTGCGTCCCGTGCCTGCGACCTCCCCGGCTACCGCCACCTCCGGCATGGGCCCAGGCGGGCAGTCTGGCGCTGAGCTGTGGGATGCGGCTGACGCCTGGAGCCGGGCACGGCCTGCCCTGCTGGGCGCCTCGCTCTGCATGATCGTGGCGGGCGCGGTCGCGGCGGTGGTGGGCGTTGCCGCCTCGGTCGGACAGGAGCGTGCGGCGCGGGAGGGAGCGTCGCAGGTAGGCCCGATCCTCGTGCCGTCTAGTCCGCCGGGACATGTGCCGCTGGTGTTGGTGGCGGCCGATCTGATCGTCCAGGTGGCGCTGGCGGGGCTGGGGCTGATGCTGGGCTGGGCCGTCGTGCGCCAGGGTGTGCTGGTCGAGCGGCAACTGCCGCAGCGCGGTTTCTTCCGCCAATGGCGCGGGACGGCGGCGGTGGCGTTGGTGCTGGCGGGGGTAGTCTCGTGGATGGCGTACGTGGCCCCAGAGGCGCTGCCCTATCTGCTGGTGCTGGTGACCCTCTTCACCGGCACCTATGCGCTCTTCACTTGGCAGACCTATGGCGAGCACGACCGGCTGTTGCGGCAGCTTCGGCCGTTCGCGGCGAGTCTCTCGGTCGGGCACGCAGGCTGGCTGGCCTCGGATGCCGATGAGGTAGAGCGCAGCGTCGAGGCGCTGTTCGCTAGCCTCTGCCGCGATGTGCTGGGGGCTGCGTGGGGGCGGCTCTCGCTCTCGGCTGGCCGGCTGCACCGCACGTTTGCCTACAGCGCGCCGGTCTCTGCGCATCATGCCGAGGTGCAGGGACGTGAGTGGTCGCTGCCGGTGATGGACGAGCACGGCGTGGTGGCGCGGCTGGTGCTGGGGCCGCGTGTGGACGGCGCGGGCTACACGGCGGCCGACCTTGAGATTGCGCGGACCTGCGGCCAGCGCATTCTAGACGCGGTGGGCGAGTACGCGGCGACGCAGGCCGTCGCGAGCCTGGCGCGGCGGCGCGGGCTGGAGGCCGAGCTGAGCGCGGCGCTGCCACGGCGTGTGCTGCACGACGAGGTGCTGCCGCGGCTGCATCTGGCGATGCTTCGGCTCGAGGCGCTGCGCAGCCGGATGGCGATACCAGCACGTACAGGTGTGGGCGCGGGTAGAGACGGACTTGTGCCGGGCATCACCGCAGAGGTGGGCGATACGCCCGATACAGGGCGTGAGCTGGGCGATGTGGTGGCTGAGCTAGGGCGAGCGCACCGCGATCTGGCGGCGTTGATGCGTGCGGCGCCGGCGGCCAATCCGCGACGAGTCGAGCACGGGCTGGTGGGCGCGCTGCGCTCGTCGCTGGATGGCGAATTCCGCGGCACCTTCGATGGCCTGGAGTGGGATGTGCCGGCCGATGCTGCCCTGGCGGCCGACGCGCTGCCGGCGACCGTGGCCGATCTGCTGCTGGGGGCGGCGCTGGAGGCGATTCGCAATGCCGGGCGGCACGGGCGTGGCGGCGAGCTGCACCGCAAGCTGGAGTTGCGCGTAGCGATCAGCGCCGACGAGCGGTCGGTGACGGTGATGGTGGCCGACGACGGCGTGGGCGTGCAAGTGGGCGCCGGGACAGGTGTCGGCGCGAGTGCTGCCCCAGGCGAGGGATCGGGGGCCAGCGCCGCGCGGCAGGAGGCGCCAGGTGACACTACGGCGCGCGTGCCAGTTCTGGCCAGTGGCGGCACGCGGACCGGGCTGCTGACGCACGGCGCACTGGTGGCGCTGGTGGGCGGCGCCCTGACCGTGCGTAGCACGCCAGGTGAGGGAACGACGGTGACGATCCGCATGCCGAGGGCACCCGACAACGCGGAGCCCACTTCGCCATCAACCGTGGCGTAACTGGATATAGGCGAGGATAGCCGATAGCGGCTGCGTGCGGCCTATGCAGATGCTGGAGTGGATTTCCTGCCCATAGCAGACTTCTTGCTCATGCCAAAGAGCGCGCGCACCGGCCGGACACGGCGAACGAACAGCTCGTAGACGGCCAGCGTGATGCCGTAGGTGAGGATGACCATCGCCAGAAAGTCCACGACAACCGGTGCGCCACTGGCGAGGAGCGGAAGCCCAATAAGATAGAGCACCGCCAGATGGAGCACATAAAACGGGTACGAGGCCTCGGTGAGATACTGCCCGAACCGATTGGTGAAGGCCAGGAAGCGCATGCTGAGGCCGAGAATGCTGACGATGCACAGCCAGGCCGCTGTCGCGCGGAGCATGGCAGCCATGATGCCGCCGGCCGAGAGGTCGTGAGCGAGCGCCTGATTGCCGACTCCGAAGCCGGGGATCTGCGTGATGATGAAGGCGACGATGGCCACCACCAGGGAGATCATGCCGCCATCGCGTCGCACGGCCTGTCGCAGGCGCACGTCGCTATAGAGCACGAAGCCGTATACGTAGACAAGAGTGTAATACAGAAATTGCGACAGCACGTTCGCGCCATCGGGCGCGCCAACGACCTGCCATCCTTGCCACTGCCAGCCGAATACGGCGAGTATGAGGGCAAGCGGCAGGGCAAGCAAGAATACCGCCCCGCGCTGGCGCTCGCAGAGGGTCGCCAGCCACGCGATGAGCCGCGTGCCGCGCGCACCCCGCAGCCAGAGCAGCAGGGGTAGCGTGAGCAGCGAGATGGCAAGCAGGCGCGGAATGAACCAGAGATGGCTCCAGAAGATGAACTCATATTGCGGTGTGTAGTGCATGAGAAACGAGACGTAGCCGGCGACGAACCAGCGGTAGAAGGTGAGGGGAGACGCGGTGAGATGTGGATCCAAACCGGGCGGCGCGGGTATCCGGTCGAGCACGTCCGGAAAGGCATGGACAATCAGATAGTCTTGCAGCGGGATGAGCGTCAGGCAGGCGAACAGAAAGGGAATGAGCAGCCGGACACTGCGGTCGCCGATGAACCGGCGCGGCGACCGGCGGACGAGCATGTGGTACGCCGCCGCCCCCGCGACCAGAAACAGGAGCGCCATACCCCAGGTGCCCACAATCATCAGCGTGGACAGGCCGATCGGGCTGGCGTATTGAGTGCCGAGGTACTTCGCGGTGTTGGCGGTGAAGAATCCTATGGCGTGGCCCGGGACCAGCGCCAGGATGATGAAAGCACGCAGCCAGTCGAGCTCATGAGAGCGGTGTTGCGGCTGTTGGGCGGGCACGGGAGCGTGTGGCGCACGCGGCTCGTCAGCGAGCAGGCGAGGCATAGTCTGCCCCCTTTCCTGGGCTCATCCCTCCGACTAACCTCGGCCACAATGCCATCCTTGTACCCACCCTATCGCCGCACCGACACAGTCCTCTCACGGAGCACGCCAATCCCGTCACGATTCGGTTACGGGGAGCCAGATGTGCCCGCCATTTGACAGCGGGCGCCTGCTGTTCCTCTTTCGAGCGCTGATCTCTTCAGGCCGCATCCCCTCCGCATGGCAACGATCAACCACACTGTGAGAGGTAGCCATCTACTAACACACGTCTTTTGCTTGTGGGACCGATGATCTGCACCGTATACTTACGCTCTCGGCACCATGGAAGGACTGTGCCCGTTCAACGCATGCCCCGCCCCGCCCGCGAGCAGCAAGAGTGGTGGGCTGTAGAAACCGCTGAAAAGCACCTTTTGTGAGATATCGAAACGAGGACGATCATCGCCTCTCCCACCACTGACCATATTTCGGACCTTCCCCAGAGCGCAATCACCGTTAGCACGCTGACCAGCACACATCCGGCGGTAGAGACCTCGCCCGCATCCGAGCGTCGTGGGTCGCGCCGCTGGATCGCGCTGACGGCGATTCTGCTTGCCGCCAATGTCGCCAACGCGCTCTCGTGGCGCTTCGGTGTGCCCATCAATACTGGCGTGTTCTCGGTCGCGCTGGCGCTCGGCCTGTACGCCACGCTTGGCTGGAGCGAGTGGTGCCGTTCGCGGCCGGCGGCCGTGCTCGCCTGGCGCCCGCGCTGGCGCCCCACTGCGCTCGCAGTTGGCGCCGGCCTCGTGCTGGCGCTGCCTTCCGTGCTCTTCTTCGCCGTCGCATCGGCACACGGTGGCGTCGGCTACGCGGCGATTCCAGCGCTGCCGGTTCCAGCGCTGCTCGTGCGCTTGCTGGTCGAGATCCCCCTGCTGACGGCATTGTTCGAGGAGCTGATATTCCGCCAGTACGCGTTTCGCGTCTTCGCCCGCAGAGGCGCGACGGCTATGGTGCTGAGCAACGCCGGCATCTTCACGCTGTGGCATCTGGTCGTCACCGCGCGCACCGTCCTTGCGACCAACTTCGCGGCCTCGCCCGTGCTCCTTGTCGGCGCGTACGTCGGCTCGCTTGCCACGGTCTTCGTCGCGGGTGTGGTGTTCGCGCTAGTGCGCTGGCGCACCGGCAGCTTCGCCTACTCGGCGATCACGCACTGGGTTGTCCTGGGACTCATCACCCTGGCGGTGTGGGCGCTGTGACGCTGAGCACGCGGGCACGGATGGAGCGTGCGACGGATCGGCGCTGACTCTGGCCTCTGCTATTGGCCGTTGCTGCCTGAACGGCTGCCGCGAAGTCATCCACCTCATGCGCGAAAATGCCGCTGCCAGTCCAATATTGAAATAGGGTAGTGACATTGTCTGCGACCGGGTATACAATTTGCCGCACGGTCCCTGCATCTCTGCGCGGCGACCGCCTACATAGTGACCACTGGCAGGAGGCAACTTGAAACTGCAACCCGGTGAGCAGATCGTCTTCCAAGATCGCTCCGCGCGCTACATCAAGGGAAAGCTCAACGCCGCTCCTGGCACGCTCACCTTGACGAACCAGCGGTTGGCATTCGAGCAGCGATCCATCATCGCCTCGTCATTTGGCCTCATAGGCATGCTGATTCTTGGCCCTCTGCTTGGGGGCAAGGTGACGGCCAGTCTCTCTCCCACGCAGGTCGCCTCGTTCTCCCGGACCAAGTTCGGGCTGAATCAGAACGTCATTCAGCTCAAGGCGGTCGACGGGACCGAGTACACGTTTGCGGTGTCGAAGTTCGACAAATGGGCACCTTACCTGACTCAAGCGGGCATCCGCCTGCAGGCAGGTGTGACTGCCTAGCATCCACCATCTATCTCGCAGCATTCATCGTGGATGACACTGAGCCAGAGCGAGAGGGCCAACCCT
>DASUBU010000140.1:0-40000 GCA_035763125.1 Ktedonobacterales bacterium | reverse complement strand
TGGTGGCGCCAGCTCAAGCGCTGTCTCCCCGATTTGCTGGATGAACTCGGTTACCGACCAGGCTTCAATGTGATCCCACGGCGCTGGGTGGTGGAACGCACGCTGTCCTGGCTCGGCCGCTCCCGGCGGCTCAGTCGCGACCACGAGCGCCTTCCCGGCAGCAGTGAGGCGCTCATCTATCTCACCTGCATCCGCTTGTTTCTCGCCCGCTTGGCCTAAAGCGCTGCGGGAAGCCTTCTCGTACAGTTTCTAATCAAAGTTGTATGGCAGGCTCCCGGCCTGAAGTGCCGGGGCGAATCCCTTGCCAGGTGCAGCAACGGTCCGGGCGCTTCTGCTGCGAATCATCGCGCTGGGCGAGGCCTGCCTCGCCACTACAGGCAGGCGGCGGCATAGGCGAGGCTGGCCTCGCCACTGCGGCGAATAGCGCCTGCCGTTGGCTCGCCGCTGCCCGTGCTCCTGGCGCCCCCTCTCCGTGCGCGGAGAGGAGGCTGCGGGGTGAGGATGCTTACCCCGCCGGCTGCGTCGCTTCAGCCGCCTCGGAGCCTTGCTGCACGGGCGTCGCGGAAAGCGTGAAGCCCATCACCTGCTGCGCCAGCTCCTTCAGTCCCGCGGCGCACGGGGCCGAATGGTCAACCAGCACGGTCTGCGCCAGTCGGTCGAGTACCGCAAGCGCGCGCTCGGTGTGGAAGTCGTCCTCCAGCGCCGCGGTGAACTCCAGCCGCGCCTGCCGCAACCCCAGCTCCGCCTCCGCCGCGCCGGACATATCGCCCTCCGCCAGCCGTGCCGCCGCGGACAGCCGCGCCACCAGCGCCGCGTTCGCCCGCATCTCCTCCTCGCTGTACTCCCACTCTTCGCGGTAGTGATGCGAGAGTAGCAGCGCGCGAATGGCGTCCGGCGAGTAGCCCTCGGCCAGCAGGTTGCGCACGAGGACTAGATTGCCCAGCGACTTGCTCATCTTCTCGCCGTCCATGCGGACCATCGCGCCGTGCATCCACCGCCGCACGAACGGCCGCACACCGGTCGCGTTCTCGCTCTGGGCGATCTCGCAGGTGTGGTGTGGAAACATCAGGTCCGCGCCGCCGCCGTGGATGTCAATCTGGTTGCCGAGGTACTTGGTGGACATGGCGCTACACTCGATGTGCCAACCAGGGCGCCCCGGACCCCACGGGCTGGGCCAGGCAGGCTCGTCTTCCTCTTGCCGCGCCTGCCAGAGCACGAAGTCCAGCGGGTTCTGCTTGCGCGCGTCGTTGGGATTGTTGCCGCGCTCGTTGGCGGTCTCCAGCCAGGCCGTGTAGCCGTGGTAGCCGGCGGCCTCGGCGAGCTGGCCGAACTGCGGGTCGCGCTCGACGGCGTAGTACACCCAGCCGTCGCGCTCGTAGGCCAGGCCTTTCTCGACCAGCGCCTGGACCAGCGCGATCATCTCGGGGATCGTATCGGTTGCCGCGACGTAGTAGGTGGGCATCTCGACATTGAGCGCGCGCAGATCGGTCAGATATCGCTCGGTCTCGCGCTTGCCCAGCGCGTCCCACGGCATCTCGAGCTCGCGCGCCTTGCGCAGGATGTCGTCGTCAATATCGGTCACGTTCTGCACGTAGGTGACGTCCAGTCCGCGCCAGCGCAGATAGCGCACCAGCGTGTCGTAGATGGCGTTGATGAAAGCGTGGCCGAGGTGGGTCGTATCGTAGGGCGTGATGCCGCAGACGTAAAGGGTGACGCGGTTGTCGCGAGGAGCCAGCGGCTCGATCTGCTGGGTCAGCGTGTTAAAGAGTCGCATGCGAAGGGGTCTCCTCCTCTGGCTCCAGAGTGGGCAATCGGAATAGCGTCGTGGCGTTACGAGTGGTGGTGGCGGCGAAGTCCGCGAGCGGCATTTCGCGCGCCTCGGCGATCTGACGGGCGACGAGGGCGACATGGCTCGGCTCGTTGCGCTTGCCCCGGAAGGGCGGCGGCGCGAGATACGGGCTGTCGGTCTCGACGAGGATACGCTCCAGCGGCGCCCAGGCCGCGACCGCCAGCAGCTCGGCGTTCTTGGGGAAGGTGACCGGCCCGGCGAACGAGAGATAGAAGCCAAGGTCGAGCGCGTCGCGAGCCATCGCCCGGTCGCCGATGAAGCAGTGGAAGACGCCGCGCACACCCTGGCCGTGCGCGCGCAGCAGCTCCACCATCTCAGGGTGCGATTCGCGATTGTGCAGGATCACGGGCAGATCCAGCTCGCGGGCGAGCGCGAGCTGCGCTATCAGCGCCGAAACCTGCGTCTCGCGCGGGGAGAGGTTGCGGTAGAAATCAAGGCCAATCTCGCCGATCGCCACCACGCCTGGCGCGTGAGCCAGCTCGCGCTGCGCGGCCAGCGCCTCGGGCGTCAGTGTGTCGGCGTCGTGGGGATGGGTGCCCACACCCGCGAAGACGCGGCCAGGATGTCGCGCGGCCAGCGCGACCGCCGCGCGGCTGCTCTCCAGCGCGATCCCCGGCACGATCACGCGGCCGACGCCCTCGGCGAAGGCGGCGGCGAGCACGTGCTCGCGGTCGGCGTCGAACTGGTGCACCTGAACGTGGGCGTGGGAATCTACGAGCACGAGCAAGCCTCCCCGCGCGGCCTCGCTCCGCCCTCCGATGAGGGACGGCCAGCGGCCCGCATGCATGAAGTATAGGGATGCACAGCCGATGCTGTCAAAGGTGAAGCATTGGTTCGCGGCGCAGGCGCGCTTCCGGGCCACGGCGTTCGCTCGTATGCTCGTGATGATGTACAATGACGGGGTTGCCACACGATATCCCCCTGCCCCGGTGCGCCCCTGAGGGCGCTACAACCCAATATCGCGTCACGCTCTGCCATAAGGATGCGCCTGCCATGCCCAAGACGCCCGCCGACTCCTCGTCTTCCTCCGAGCCCGCCCTGCTGCGGGGGCTGAATCCGCGCCAGCGCGAGGCGGTGATCACGACCGAGGGGCCGCTGCTGGTGCTCGCCGGGCCAGGCTCCGGCAAGACCCGCGTGATTACCCATCGCATCGGCTACATCCTGGAGGAGCGGGGCGTCTCGCCGTGGAATGTGCTGGCGGTGACCTTCACCAACAAGGCCGCGCGCGAGATGAAGGAGCGCCTGGAGAAGCTGGTGGGCGCGGCGGCGCGCGACCTGGCGGTGGGGACGTTCCATGCGATCTGCTCGCGCATCCTGCGGCGCGAGGGCGAGCGCGCGGGCCTGGGCCTCGGCAGCAACTTCGCCATCTATGACGACGACGACCAGCTCGGCCTCACCAAGCAAGTGCTGCGCGAGATGAACCTCGACGAGAAGCAGTTCAAGCCGAGCACGATCCACGCCATCATCTCGCGCGCCAAGAACGACCTGCTCAGTCCGCGCGAGTTTGCCGAGCGCGTCAACAAGTACTTCGAGGAGGTGGCGGCGCGTGTCTATACGCGCTACGAAGAGCTGCTGCGCGCCAACAACGCCGCCGACTTTGACGATCTGATCCTGCTGACCTACCAGCTCTGGCGCAAGCATCCAGACGTGCTGCAACAGTACCAGAGCCGCTACCGCTACATCCACGTGGACGAGTTCCAGGACACGAACAAGGCGCAGTACGAGCTAGTGCGTCTGCTCGGCGCGGGGACCCCAGAATCGCCCGGCCACCAGAACGTCTGTGCCGTTGCCGACGACGACCAATCCATATACAGCTGGCGCGGCGCCAACCCGCGTGTCCTCTTGAACTTCGAGCAAGACTTCCCCGCCACGCAAATCGTCGTCCTCGACCAGAACTACCGCTCGACGCAGGTGATTCTGGATGCCGCGCATGGCGTGGTGCGTCAGAACCGGCTGCGCAAAGACAAACAGCTCTGGACGCAGCAGGAGGGCGGCGAGAAGATCACGCTCCACGAGGCCTACAATGAAGAGGAAGAGGCCACCTACGTCGTCAACCAGATCCGCCAGCTCGTCGCGCGCGGCGAGGCGAAGCTGCGGGACTGTGCCGTGATGTATCGCACCAACGCGCAATCCCGCGCGCTGGAGGAGCAGCTCATCCGCGCCGGCACGCCCTACGTTGTGGTGGGCAGCAAGAAGTTCTACGAGCGCAAAGAGATCAAGGACGTGCTGGCCTATCTGCGCTTGATCGCTAACCCGCGCGATAGCGTCTCGCTGGGGCGCATCATAAACGTGCCCAATCGCAAGATCGGGCCGAAGACCACTGCCGAGTTCCTGGGCTGGGCGCAGAAAGAGGGCTTCGCGCCGCTCGACGCGCTGGCCAGGATCGAAGAGCACCCCACCCTGGCGACCGGCGGCAAGCGCGCGCTGGCGAGCTTCGGCACGCTGATGACCGACCTGCGGCATGCCGCGCTCGAGCTGCCGCTGCCGCAGCTGGTGGATCGTCTGCTGGAACGCAGTGGCTACGCGGCGGACCTACGCGACGGCACCGAGGAAGGCGACGAGCGCTGGAACAACGTGCTGGAGCTACGGCGGGTGGCCGAAGACTTCTCGGAGATTGATCCCGAGACGGCGCTATCGCTCTTCCTGGAGAACGTAGCGCTGGTGGGCGGCGCAGACACGACGCAATCTGGCGAGAACGGCACGCTGGTGACCGAGGACGTGGACGCGGTGACGCTGATCACCCTGCACGCGGCGAAGGGGCTGGAGTTCCCGGCCGTCTTCATCGTCGGGCTGGAGGAGGGCGTGCTGCCGCACGCGCGCTCGCTGGAAAGTCAGCAGGAATTGGAGGAGGAGCGGCGGCTGGCGTACGTCGGCATCACGCGGGCGATGCGGCTGCTCTACCTCACGCGTGCCATCCGGCGGTCGTTCTACGGCGGCAACAGCCTCTTCCAGGAGGCCTCGCGCTTCCTGACCGAGATTCCAGAGGTGCTGGTCGAGGCGACACGCCAGCAGGGCAGCCAGCGCACGCCCACGGAGTGGCGTCCATCCCCTCGAACCGGTGGCGGACTGTGGGGCAGCCGACCGGGCAGTGGCGGTGGGTGGAGTTCTCCCACGCCCGCGACACGCCACACAGCAGGCGGTCGCGCCTCACTAGACGCCGATGCCGCCCGCTCCTCGTCGGTGGCGCCAACCGATGGTGACGAGACGAGCGCCGTCGGCGCGCCGGCCGTGAGCGATGAGCCGCTGGCACCAGGCGATCGCGTGATGCACCGGCTCTTTGGCGAGGGCACGGTGCTGAAGGTCGCGGAGGGCAGCGCCTCGACGACGGTGGACGTGCTCTTCAAGACGGCGGGCAAGAAGACGCTGGACATGGCCTTCGCGAAGCTGACGAAGATCGGATGAGGATCCTCGCTCCCCCAGCCCCCTCTCCGTGCGCGGAAAGGGGTGGCGGAAGCGCGAGGACGACGGTTGCGTGGGGGCGTGTTGCGCACGCCCGGAATGTTGTGGGGAGTCCTCACCCCAGGCCCAAGCCGCCAGTGGGGACCCCTTCTCAGTGCGAGGAGAGGGGATACGAAGGCGACGCGCGGCTAGGTCTCCTCGTGGCGCAGTGGCTGCGCCTCTCGACCCGTAAGCCGTCCGCGCAGATGCAGATCGAGCCATGCCTCGGTGGCGCGCGTGCGCGCGAGGGCGGAGTGCAGGGCATAGCGTGTAGCATCCATCAAATGGTCGTTTGCTTTGACGGGCAGCTCGGGCAGATCGGCGCTCGCACGCGAATAGGCGGCAGGTGGGGAATCGCTCTGTCCGGCGGCTGAGGCGAGACCGGCGGCCAGCGGCGTGGTCGGATATTGGTAGCTGCCGTACTCCGCAATCGTGTGGACGCAGCGCGGCGCCACGTAGAGTCCGCGGGTGCCGTCGCCGCGCGGCGCGAGCATGCGCAGCACCGTCTGGATGCCGGGACGGATGGCGTTCTCGGCGGGCAGCGCACGAGTGGGCAATCCTTCGCGCGCCAGGGCGGCTTGCAGCACGGCGATGTGTTCCGGCTCGTCGGGGCCGCAGTACCACGCGCGGATGCTGTAGCGGCGCGTCAGCTCGATCAGGGCCGGCACGATCATCGCGTCGAGTGGGGCGCGGCGCTGATACAGCTCGTCGAGCTGCCAGGCGCGCTCGTCACCATCCAGGCCGAAGACCACCGCTGCGGTCGGATTGGTGTAGCCCCAGTCCACGCCGCCGATCACCTGGGCAAAGTGCGCATCCGTCGCCGACTGGCGCAGGTGGCCGTTCTGGGCGTCGGCCGAGAAGGGATAGACCAGCCCCTCGAAGGCCGTAAAGAGGCCCAGCACCTCCTGATCGTACAGCGGACCGGAGAGACCGAGGTCGGCGACGTAATCAGGCGGCAGATTGTGGCCGTTCTCGAGCGTCGAGGCGCGGTAGAGCGCGTGATGCGGGCGCGGCGTATGCTCGAAATCGCGCCAGAAGCCGTCGCGCCCACGTGGGGTGCCGGTGGCCCAGGCGGCGGTGGGATAGCCACGCTGCCGCAGCCGCCCCTTGAGCACCTGCCAGGCATAGTAGCCACACATCGGCGCCTCGTCGAGCCAGAACCAGGCGAGATTGAGGCCGCGCACGCGGTCCGGCTCATCAAGTGAGCGGAAGAGGATTTCGGCGCCGTTGGGCAGCGTGAGGTGGTTCTCGGCTTTGCGATAGGTGTAGCGAGCCGCGTGCGCGTCCTCGACCTCGTCGTGTGCTGAGAGCGTCTCCAGCAGATCGAAGACGGTGCGCTGGGTGGCATCGCGCAGCATGGGATAGGTGGGCGCGCCGATCAGACCAAGCGCGCCAGGGTGGTCGAGCGCGTAGGCCAGCGCGCGCAGCGCGCCGGCCGTGGTCTTGCCGGCGCCGATGCCACCGACGTAGAAGCTGAAGCGCGCGGAAGAGGCGACGAAGGCGGCCTGTGCGGAGTTGAGCGTCCAGCCGGCGAGCAGCATCGAGCCTGGCCGGTTGTCCGCGCCCGCGTTGCCTGCATCCTGTATGATGGGTGCGGATGTGGCGTCTGCTTCTCCGCGACGCGTGCGCGCACGGGGCGCTCGCTTGGTAGTTTCGCCGGCATTGCGTCTGGCGGTCATTGGGTAGCTCCTTCCTGTTGCTGGCTCCGACAGCATGTGAATGATCGCGGCGAGGAGTATCCTGGCACCCGCTTCGCCATTTGCCGAGCGCGTCCTTCATCTGGCCTGTGGCACCCAAAAACAACAGACGGCGCCCGCCGCTCCGCCGGAATGGGGGGAACGACCTGGCGCCGTCTTCGGGCTTACCGAGATAGTGGTGCCCTCAAGTATAGAACATGTGTTTTAGAATGGCAAGCGACGGGAGGATCTTCGTCATGTGAACCAGGCGGTACTGCTGAGCGTTCCCTCGCTTTTTGGCATGACATTTGCTTGGACGAGAGCACTGCGAGGGATTGGTGGCGCGGCTAGTGGCTGCCTGGTCGCGTGGAACCTCAGCAGGGGTACAGTGGTCCGGTGCATGTGCCGGCGACAGCGGTCAGCCGGATAGCCTGCACCACGGTAATCGTGGCCGAGTATGGCGCCTGGGGATGGCTGCGGCTCTCCATGGCGCGCGCGAGGCGCTGCCTCGCAGAAGGAGAACCCCTACCATGGTACTCGCTGGCATCCCGGAACTCAACTTCATTCCCCACACCGGCTTCCTGGATCAACTGTTCCACCAAACTAGTATCACCATCCAGATTCTCGGGCTGTTCCACCCGCCGTTCTTCATCAACCTGATCCAGCTCATCATCATCCTGATCATCGCCATCGCGGTGAACGCCATCGCCGAGCGTCTCACCTCGAAGAAGATCGGCGGGCTGGGCGCGGCGGTGCTCGTCACCCTGATCGGCTCGTACCTCGCGACCCGGTTCGTAATTCTACCGTTCGATTTCGCGCTGGAGGGCGTGCGCATCATCGCGGCACTGCTCGGCGCGGTCGTGATCGGCGTGTTCTACACCCTCATTCGCGCGCAGTTCTCCAGCGGCAGCAAGAAATAGCTGGGCACAGCGCCGCTTGACGCTCCGCGCGCCGGTATGGTATGGTGGAGGCACGTCGGGGCGTAGCGCAGCCTGGTAGCGCACCACAATGGGGTTGTGGGGGTCGGAGGTTCAAATCCTCTCGCCCCGACCAAAGCGAGGCGGCTCTCATCTTGGGAGCCGCTTTCTCGTGCCCATCTGGGCCAGAGACTATGGGAAGGTCGGGCTACGAGATATTCTTGTGCCTCTCGCTCGTTATAGTAGGCGGCGTCGCTGCACAATAGTAGGTAGGCGCGAGAAGAGCGCAATAGTAGGTAGGCGCGAGATGAGATGGCCCACCCGCGGCATGCTGAGCTGCGCGGGCAGCGGCCAGAGGGCGAGGCAGAGACGGGGATGGACGGAAACACGAGGCTGCCGAGAGAGATCAATTCCTCGGCGCCCGCCGAGGGATCGCGCCTGGCCGCGATCAAAGCCGCCGTGCTCGACGCCGGCACGTACGCGGCGGGCATGCAGGCGGAAGGGCGAGCCGACGCGATCGAAGGTTGTTACACCGCGTTTCACCTGACGATCTGGAATATGTTGCAGGTCGAGCCGTATCGGCACGGCTGGCAGAAGGCCGCGATGCTGGCAACCGACCTGCGCACGCGCCAGGTGCTGGACACGCTGGCCCCCTCGCGGCTGGAGACCTTGCAGCTGCGCGCCTCCGCGCTGCTCGATCTGCCGGAGCTGATGGTACTGCAGAGCCTGGAGGAGATGCAGCTCGCCACCGCCACGGCGATCAACCTGGGTGCGCCGCGCTACAACGACGGAGACGCGGTTGGCTGCTGCCTGGCCTATTGGGCCACCATCCAGACGCTCGTGTTCGCCCCAGCCATGCGCGGCTTCCCGCATTACGCTCGTGCGCTGGGGCTGCTGCGACAGGTGGCAGAGATTGACCCGCCGATCTTCACGCTGGATGCCGCCGCGGCGGACGAATACGCCTGGACGCTACGACAGGCGCTCGACGCCGTGCTGGCCCTGCAGCCATGATCCGTCCCCGCTGAGCCCTCGTAGTAGTCGCGGCCCGCGTCAATGGCGCGCTTGGGCTGGATCACTGATGAACTCGGGTCCGCTCTCGGCAACGTGGTAACCCTTGCCGCGCAGCAGCTCCAGCAGCGCGTCGCAGTGGGCGCGGTCGCGCGTCTCCAGCGTCAGCACGACATCCACCTGCTGGATCGGCAGGCGCGGGACGGCGCGGTGGTGCTCGATATCCAGCACGTTGACGTTCTGCTCCGCGATCAGGCCAAGCAGCCGCATCAGCTCGCCGGGGCGATCCGGCACCAGCACGTGAACGACCAGATAGCGGCCCTGCACCGCCAGCCCGTGCTGAATGAACTTGCCGACCATGTTGATATCAATGTTGCCGCCGCTGAGCAGCGCCACCACGCGCTTGCCAGTCAGACCCAATTTGCCGCCGAGCAGCGCCGCGACGCTCGCCGCGCCGGCGCCCTCGACCAGCAGCTTGCAGCGCTCCAGCAGCAGCAGCACGGCGCGAATGATCTCCTCGTCGTCCACCGTCACCACGTCGTCTACCAGCCGGCGCACAATCTCGAAGGTGTAGCGGCCGGCGGTCTTGGTGGCGATGCCGTCGGCGACGGTGGCGAGGCTGGGCAGCGTGACGAGGTGACCGGCGTCGAGCGCGGCGCGCATCGAGGCCGCGCCGCTGGCCTGCACGCCGATGATGCGCACGTCGGGCTTGAGCGCCTTGACGGCGGTGGCGATGCCTGAGATCAGGCCGCCGCCGCCCACGCCCACCAGAATCGCCTCGACCTCTGGCAGATCGGCCAGAATCTCAAGGCCGAGCGTGCCTTGTCCGGCGATCGTGTCGGGATCGTCATAGGCGTGGATGTACGTCATGCCGCTCGCGGCCTGCAGCTCGCGGGCCTTCTCGTACGCTTCGTTGTACGTCTCGCCCGAGAGCACGACCGTCGCGCCGTAGCCCTGCGTCGCGGTGACTTTGGCGAGCGGGGCAGCAGTTGGCATGACGATGGTGCAGGGCACGCCGAGCGCGGCGGCGGCAATCGCTACCCCCTGCGCGTGGTTGCCCGCCGAGGCCGCGATCACGCCGCGTGCGCGCTCGGCGTCTGAGAGGCGCGAGAGCTTGTATGTCGCGCCGCGAATCTTGTACGCCCCTGAGCGCTGGAGATTCTCGGCTTTGAGGTAGACCTGCGCGCCGCTCATCGCGCTCAGGGTGCGCGAGGCGATCAGCGGCGTATGGTGGACGTGGTGGCGGATGACGTCTTGCGCGCGCCAGACATCGCTCACGTCGGGCAGCGCCAGGGCCGCTTCCGCTTGATGTGACTCAGCGGTCGGCTCCATGTGCTCGTCTTCGGCCGTCACGTCGCGCTCTGCCGCAGCATGCCGCTCCGCGCCATCGTGGCCGTTCGGGCCGGCGGTATGCCGCGCGGCGGCGCGATGCCCAGGATGCGCGCGCTGGGTCGTGGATTGGGCTGCTCTATCAGTGGTATTCATCAGGGTCGCGGCTCCGCCCCCGCACGCCGGTGTGTTCACGCGGCGCATGCCATCGCGCCGGCCCCATTGCCCGCGCCAAAACATAGCGTAACACATGCGCACTGTGAAGCGTCTAACAGACGAACTGGATCGCGCAGTCACATACTGCCTGTACGAAACGCGGACACGGTATGGGGCATGCAATGAGGCATGTGCGGGGCGCGGGGGAATGCGGCGCGGAGCCGCGGGCGGGAAGGTGAGCGGGTATGATCGAGACCCGCGAGAGCGTCGAGAAGGCAGCGCAGGTCGCGCACGCCGCAAGCGCGGAGAATCCGCCGCGCGCTGACGCTGACGACGATGCAGTCATAGTTGGTACCCGAGCAGGCGCCCCTGAATCAGCACAGGATGGCGTGAGGCGCAACGTCTCCGCCGCCTCCGCGAGCATGCCGAACGGCAGGTTGGCGCACACGCGCACGCGCTCCCTTCTCGCACTGCGGACAGGGAGTGCCGAAGTCCGCCGTGCGCTTGGCATCCAGGGTCGCCGCTGGCTGCGCCGCGTGTTGCTTACGCTGATCTACGCACCCACGGTCGCCCTGCTGCTCGTCGGCCTGCTGGCCACGCTCGGCTGGCTCAGCGGCCTGTGGCATCTCGTACGCTTGCTCGTTGCGCACCAGCTCGGGCAGTTCGATAGCGGCTACACGCGCCTTGATCTGGCCGGCCGCCTCGGTCTGCTGAGCGCAAGCTATCTGATCATGCTCTGCGCGCTGGTCGTCGTCGCCGTAGGCATCCGTGGGCGTCGCTGGTGGCGGCTGTATCTCGTGCCGGGAGTGCCGCTCAGTGCGGTGGCGGCGATCGTCTTCCTCCTGGCCGGCGCGGCTGTGCAGTCGCGTCTCGGCCTCTCCGATGGGCTCTGGCACCTGCTGATGGTGCTTGCGCTGGCCGATGCGATGGTGGTCGGCGCGCGGATCGGCGGCATCGGCGCGGGACCACTGGGAACGCGCCGGCAGCGCCTGCGGCGCCGGCTGCGCACCGCGCAGGGCGCGCCTGAAGCCCGCCGACGCCGGACGACGGATCCACTGCCAGTGATCCGCTTCGGGCCGCGCGTCTCCAGCCCTCCTGCGGCCAGCGTCGCCCCAGCGAACGACGAGGCGCCGAGTGCGCGCGGGCTGCCTACCGCAGATGATCTGCGTAGAGGCAATGCGCTAGCCGATGATCAGTCGGCAGCAGTGGCGGCGACGGCTGAGGAAGAGGAGCCAACGGCCGTTCGCGCCACGGAGGAGTAATATGCGACGCGGACCTGAGGCGGCAGATTCGGCTCTCCTGCACGCCTCGCGTCAGCTGGCGCGATCCGGCTCAGCGGAGACGAGGCGGAAGACCGGATACGCCCCCGCAATCTTCTCGAAGTCCGCCAGCGGCGCATCCATGTCCACAGGTATGTGCGAGCGTGCTCCTGGCGCTCGATGCAGGTAGGCTTTCAGGACGGGCGCGCGCTGGTCGACGGCCACCTCTTCGAGGTGGACGTGCTCACGGCCGCCGCTGTGGATCACGGCTCTGCCGCCGGCCGCGCGCACATTCTTGACCCATTGCACGTTCTCTCCCAGCATCGAGACCAGGTATCGCTCTCCCGCGACGACGGCAATCGCCACCGGCAGCGAGATCGTCCGTCCTGATGTGCGCCCGCTCACTTCCAAGGTCGCCAGCCCAAGTTTGGAGCCAACGCCCAGTGCGCCCAGCCCCGCGTCCACTCGATTGAGTGTGCGCGCCAGCCAGTTGGGTCGCCCTCCACGGTACATCCATCGCCTGAAAGCGCCTTTCGCCATTCGCGGAGCCTCCTTGTCCTGTTCCGATATACTGCGGCCAAACGCGGACCACATGCGGGGTAACCGCCAGGTAAGCGGTGGCGCTAGGACTGTGGAGCGGCCAGTCCGATCAGCTTGTAGACCAGCTTCGCGGCGACGACCGGACTGACGTGGCCCTCGACCGGCGGCGAGAGCTCGACTACGTCGAAGCCGATGATGCGCCGCCGCGCGGCGACCGCCGAGAGCAGGTCCATCACCTCGTACCAGTCCAGACCGCCCGGCTCAGGTGTGCCGGTGCCGGGGACGAGTGAGGGATCGAAGGCGTCCACGTCGAAGGTGACGTAGACCTCATCGCCCAGCGCCGCCACCACCTCATCTATCCAGCCGCGCTCGCCGCGAAAGCGTTGCTCGCGGATCGCGCTCGCCAGCCACATGGGTAGCCCACGCTCCTCTACCAGCGCGGCCTCGGGCTCGCTGAGGCTGCGGATGCCCACCTGCGCCGTGCGCTGCGCCACTTCGAGCGTGCGGCGCATGATCGTCGCGCTGCTCAGCGCGTTTTCCTCGTACTCGTCGCGCAGGTCGGCGTGGGCGTCAATCTGGAGCACGCTCAGGCTGGGGTAACGCCGGGCGAAGGCGCGGATCACACCAATCGCGATCGAATGGTCGCCGCCGAGCGTGGCGACGAATTTGCCGCGCTCCAGCAGGTGGGCGGTGACCCGTTCGGTGCGCTCTACCATCGCCGCGGCGTTGCCCATGATGGGCTCGACGGCGCGCAGCGTGTGGATGCCCACGGTGTAGGGCGAGCGGCGCAGCTCGGGGTCGTAGAGCTCGAGATTGCGCGAGGCATCAATGATCGCCTGTGGACCTTCACGCGTGCCGGGCTGGTAGCAGGTGGTCGCGTCGAACGGCACTGGCACGACGACGACGCGCGCCGTCTCGAAGGCGGCATCCTCGTCGTCGAGATGCATGAAGTTGCGGCTGGGCGCCAGCGCGCCGCTGAGCGCGTCGAGAGGATCCATGTCGTGTCTCGCTCCTTGGAGTCTATCGAAAGGCACGGCGCGCTGCGCTGGGTGTGAGGACAGGGAGATGGGATGCACGAGCTCAGCACGCACCGCCGCGCGGGCAAAGCGCCCCCATTATACCCGTCACACGTGGTGTCGCGCCCGTGTCTACCCACGTCTTTCCGATTACGGTGCGCAAGAATTGTGTAGCGGTGCTTGACGCGGCTTCATCCGGCATGTGGTATGCTACTGGAGTAGGTGATCTCGAACGCGCGTCGTGTGGTGGCCCAAGAGACTGAGTGCCCGCGGAGCGTCCGACGAGTGACGCGAATTGAGCGATCGTAGGTAGGTTGTGTGCTGGCTGACTGCAGCCAGAGAGTTGATGTTTCGAAGGAGCCTGAGTGGCCACCCGGATCTACGTAGGGAACTTGCCCTACTCCGCTGACGACCAGCAGTTGGTACAGTTGTTTAGTGCGTTTGGCGATGTGGTTGAGGCGACGGTCGTGATGGACCGCGCCACGGGCCAGAGCAAGGGCTTTGGCTTTGTTGAGATGGCGAACGACGAGGACGCGCGCAAGGCGATCGCGGCCCTCAACGGCACGATGATGGGCAACCGCACGATCCGCGTAAACGAGGCGCAGCCGCGCCCTGAGCGCGGTGGTGGCGGTGGCGGTCGAGGCTACGGCGGTGGCGGCGGCTACGGCGGTGGCGGCTATGGCGGCGGTGGTTATGACCGCGGCGGCGGCTACGGCGGTGGTCGTGGCGGCGGTGGTTATGACCGCGGCGGCGGCTACGGCGGCGGCTACAGCGGTGGCGGCTATGACCGTGGTGGCAACGGCGGTGGCGGCTATGGCGGCGGCGGCAATGACCGTGGCGGCAACGGCGGAGGTCGCCGGCGAGACTACGGCGGCGGCTACGACGATGGCGGTGAATACGGCCAGTCGCGCCGCTCGCGCAACGACTATTAGCCGACACCAACACGCATCGCTTGCCAAGCGAACAGGAAGCCGGGGCACAAGGCCCCGGCTTCTCTGCGTCTCCAAGCCTGCGGCTCATCCTTTACCGTGCTCGCCGCGCTCCTGCCAACTCGCGCGTTGCTCTCACTTCCTCCGGGCTCTCTGTGTCCTCCGTGGTGAAACCTCTCTCGTTACGCCGACTTCGCCGCTTCCGGTGCGAAGGCTCGCGTGACAATTGGCTCCAACTCTTCCCATTCGACGCTGGTCTGGCGGCCGTTGTCCCACTCGGCGGAGAGCCAGGCGTAGACTTTCCGCACACGCGGATCGTCCTTGGTTAGCTCCATGCCCAGCCGCTGGCGCAGCACGAAGACCAGTCCGCCCAGGCCGCTGTCTTTCGTCAGCGAGACCTCCAGCGGACGGCCCAGCAGCGCCTGCACGTCGAAAGGCGCGTACATCCACCAGAACTTGTTGAGTCCATCGGCGTGCACGCCGGCGCGGGTGCGGTGGGCGTCGCGGCCATAGAGCGGGTATTTTGGTGGGATCGGCTCGCCCATCTGCTCGTAGAGCGCGGCCAGCTCGTTGAGGACGGTGAAGTCGGGCTTGCGCTCGGCAAAGTAGCCCATGCCGAGCTCGTGCAGCAGCACAGCTTCGAGCGGCGCGTTGCCGGTCCGCTCGCCCTTGCCAAGCAATGTGCCGTTGATCGCGCCGCAGCCGGCGCGCACAGCAGCGAGGCAATTGACGACCACCAGCCAGGTGTCGTTGTGCGGATGAAACTCGAGGTCAGCTGGCTGCAGGCCAAGCGCGCGCAGCTCGGCGAAGAGCCGCGGGATACTGCGTGGCAGCGCGACATCGTCATAGGGCAGACCGAGGCCCATCGTGTCGCAGATGCGGAACTTGGGCCGCAGCGCCGGGCCGTAGGGCGCCGCGATCTCGAGCGCCGCCTCGATGAACGGCTTCAGGAAGTCCATCGGCGCGCGGGTGGCGTCCTCCAGGTGGAGGCGCGGGCGAATGCCGGCGTCGAGCGCGGTGCGCACGGCGTCGAGATAGGTCTGTGCGGCCTGGTTGCGTCCGCCGGGACTGAACTTGTGGAATGTGTGGTAATCGGAGGCGGAGGCGAGCATGCCGGTCTCGCGCACGCCCAGGCCGCGGATCAGCTCGACATCCTTGGAGGTGGCGCGAATCCAGGTGGTTGGCTCGATCGGCGCACCTCCGTGGTAGCGCTCCAGCGCGCCCTCCAGCGCCGCACGGTCCGACGGCCGGTAGACGAAGAACTCGGCCTGGCGGATGGCGCCGGAGTCGCCGGTGAAACGGCACTGCAGGTCGTAGATCAGCAGGCTCTGCTCGGTGGTCAGCGGCAGACCGCCTTGCTGACCGTCGCGGTGCGTGGTCTCGGTGGTCCAGACGTCGTCCGGCAGGGTCGCCGGGCGCTCGGTCCAGACATAGGCCGGAAAGGCATCGCGGGGGAAGCTGTCGAGGAAATACTCCGGCTCAGCAGGATCGGGGATTGTCTTCATCGTCTTTCCCTTTCGCGGTGTGGTGCGTGGCTCAGCCACGCCATCAACTAGAGTCAATAATAATCAATAGGTAGCAAGATTTCAAGGTTGATTTCACGCGCGACATATTGATATGTCTGATGGCCCCCAAACCGTTCATCCCTCCCCCCACTGGCCCCATCGCTCCTCAACACTCCGGCGCCACACACGGCCTCATGCGCACGCGCCGCCACTCGGCTGTAGCAGGTGGACGATAGCTTTCGCCGTCACGCCACTGGCGGCGCCGACTCTCGCCTGCTATGATCGTTGAGGGTAACGAGCGGACCGTTTTCGACGGGTCCGACGACGAGAGAATTGGCAGTGAGCAGGCAGGAGAGGCGACGCATGGCGTTCGGATCGCGGTCTCAGTCCAAGGCGCTCAAGCGCGAGAGTGGTAGCGGGGGCGACGACTTTGCCGAGGTAGCGAGTGAGGGCGGCCGGCTCAGCGCGTACGCGGGGCTGCTGTACCTGCTGGTGGCCGCGCTCTTTGGCGTGGCCGCCGCGTATTCTCTGCTCTTGGGCATCTACACCCTGGCGCGCGACACGTATCTGCAAGTGACACAGAATGGCTTCGACCCCTCGACGCTGCTCAATCACGGCGACGCGATCTCCAACATCATCACGCTAGTGGACGATCTGCTGCTGACGCTGATCGTGCTGGAGGTCATGGAGACAGTGCTGCGGCTGCGCAAGAGCGGCGAGGCGCTCAAGATCGAGCCGTTCCTCTTTATCGGGATCATCTCGGCCACCCGCGAGATTCTGGCCGTCGGCGCCCGCCTCTCGGTCTCCAGTCCCACCGACGGCGGCTTCCAGGAAGCATTTCAGAGCAACATGGTGATCCTGGGCGTCAATGCGGGAGTGGTCGTCGCGCTGGGCCTGACACTCTGGCTGACCATGCAGCGGCGGGCAGAGCGGCTCGCACGCGCTGCGAGCGCCACAGGAGAGGCCACTGTCAGCCAACCAACCAACACCGCGGGCAGTGCTGGCGCGGAGGGTGACTGACGGGGAGGCGTCCGACGTGCGGGCCAGGGCGCGCGCAAGCAGAGGAGGATATGAGGATGGCGGCATACCATCCACCCGCAAGACCGCGCGGCCTGCTCAGGTGGGGGTTCAAGCTGCCCGTCGTGCTCTTCCGCGCGCGGTTGGGATGGCTGCTGGGCCATCGCTTCCTGATGCTCACACATCGCGGACGCACGACGGGCAAGCTTCGGCGCACGGTGCTGGAGGTCGTGCGCTACGATCCCGCCACGCATGAAAGTGTGGTCGTCTCCGCCTACGGTGAGCGGGCCGACTGGTACCGCAATCTCCTGGCGCATCCACCGCTTGAAGTGCGGACGGGTGGGAGTCGCTATGTGCCGCAGTATCGCCTGCTCGATCCCGACGAGCGGCGTGCGGCGCTCCGGCGCTATCAGCGGCGCTACCCGCGCGCCTTTCGCGCCATCATGCGCTTCCTCGGCTATCCCTACGACGGCACGGAGGCGGGGCTGCGCGCGCTGGCCGGCGCGGTGTCCATGGTCGCCTTCCGCCCCCAGTAGGAGGCACACTGGCCAGCCAGGAATCCGTTGCGCCTGAAGTGCCCTGAATGTTCCATCGGTGATTCGCTTAGTGGGGGCGGTGCTGTTGGAGCTCGATGATGAATGGCGGATGGCACGCCAGCGATACCTTTACGGCTGCTCCCCGGTGCGCTAGCATGCCACACTGTATCCACGAGCGTTAAGAGGAGAATCGCGCTATGGTCGACTCTTACCCAGCGCGCTATCAGGATGCGAAGGGGAACGAACAAACGATCATTGAAAATGATGGCAAACGGTTACGCATGCTGATACGGGGTGTGAAGTTTGTCGGGACAGACTTTGATGGGTTGGAACCGACTCTTGATCCGGCTGATCCACGCCTGGCCACCTTTACTCTGAATGGGAAATCGTTATGCGCCTGCCACCTGGAGTGGGTCCTGCCCCTTCCCGTACTCGTAGGGCAAGAGATCGTCACCGGGCGGTTGCAGGTCTACCTGGAGTTGGGCCATCTTCGCTTGGGAGGCAACCGGGGGATCGATCAGGAAACCCTTCGCCTCTGTCTCTCATTCGGTGGAGCCTCCTTCTGGTCTAGCGGAACCAGCGGAGGCTCGTTTGAAGATGAGTTGCGCGACCTCCAGCAAGCTTTGCCAGAAGGCGCGTAACTCAAAGCATGTATCTCCTGCGCGCTCTCCGATTATTCACCGGTAGGGCATGGCTTATTTGGCTCCCTAGCCTGCTTTCGAGGCAATAAAGTGGCTTACCGTCAAGTGACTGGCAAGCAATCCCTCTTCGCAATCTGGGACACCATGACAGAGTTCGTGCAGGAGACGTATCTCTGTCCAGAGTTTGAGCATCGGCGCCCAGGAGCTGGCTATCGCGGATAACCCACAGACACCATAAAAGAGAAGGGCAGCACGACACATACTGCAATGACCAAGACGAAATCTTTGCCGTTGTTTCTGGGGCCTGGTTTGGCAATCACTAACCCGGTTGCATGCGGTCGACGTCCAAGTCATGCTATCTTACTCGGCGATTACCGTGCGCTTTCCTTCGACGCGCACGCGGCCGGCCAGCACCAGCCCCACCGCGTGTGGCAGCAGCTCGTGCTCGGCCTCCAGGATGCGCGCCGAGAGGGTCTCGACCGTGTCGTCCTCGCGCACGGGCACGGCGGCCTGCGCGACGATCGGCCCAGCGTCCACCGCTTCCGTCACCAGGTGGACCGTGCAGCCGCTGATCTTGACGCCGGCTTCCAGCGCGTCTCGTTGCGGCTTCGGCGCCATGCCGCCCGCAAATGCCGGCAGCAGCGAGGGGTGAATGTTGAGGATGCGGTTCGGATAGGCCCGCACGACGAACGGATCGAAGATGCGGGCGTAGCCCGCCAGCACCACCAGATCCACCTCCGCCGCGCGCAGCGCCGAGACGACTGCGACGCCCTCCGCCGCCCGCGATGGATGGTCTTTCGGCGCGATCACGCGCGTAGGCACCCCGCGCCGCGCCGCCCGTTCGAGCGCCGGGGCATCCACGCGGCTCGAGATGACCAGCGCGACACGCGCGTGCAGCTCGCCGCGCTCGATGGCCCCGAAGAGCGCCTCCAGATTGCTGCCGCGCCCCGAGACGAGCACGCCCAGCGCCGGCGCATCCTCATTCGCCCGCTGCGCCGCCTCGTCGCCGTTCGTTCCTCCGGGCGCGCTCACAGCAATCCCTCCAACGTCACCCGCGGCTCGCCATCGGTCAGCGTGCGCACTGTGCCGACGCGCCGCGCGCCGTGCGGTTTGGCCAGCGCCAGCGCCGCCTCCGCCTGCTCTGGCCGGCAGAAGACGACGTAGCCCAGGCCCAGATTGAAGACACGCGCCATCTCGCTCCAGGCAATACCGCCCTGCCGCTGGATCAGGCGGAAGATGGGCTGGATTTCCCACGTCGAGGCATCTAGCATGACCCCCAGCCCCTCCGGCAGCACGCGCGGCAGATTATCCACCAGCCCGCCGCCGGTGATGTGCGCCATGCCGGTGACCAGCCCGGCGTCCAGCAGCGGCGTGACCGCGGCGAGGTAGCCGCGGTGCGGCTGCAGCATCTCGTCGCCCAGACTGCGGCCAAGCTCCGGCACGACACGCGCGAGGTCCTCGGCTTCGAAGACTTTGCGCGCCAGCGAGTAGCCGTTGGTATGCAGCCCGGCGGAAGGGAAACCCAGCGCGACATCGCCCGCGCGGATCGCCTCGCCCGTCACCAGCCGCTCGCGCTCGACGACGCCGACGACGCAGCCGGCCAGATCGTACTCACCCGGCGCGTAGAAGCCGGGCATCGCCGCCGTCTCCCCGCCGATCAGCGCGCAGCCCGCCGCGCGGCAGCCTTCGGCCACGCCCGCCACCACCTCCACCGCCTGCCGCTCGTCCATCTTGCCGAGCGCCAGATAGTCCAGGAAGAACAGGGGCCGCGCGCCGCAGACGAGGATATCGTTGACGCAGTGCGCGACGAGGTCGCTGCCGACCGAGCGATGGCGGTCGAGCGCGAAGGCCAGCTTGAGCTTGGTGCCAACGCCGTCAATCGAGGAGACCAGCACAGGCTGGCGCAGCCCCAGCACGCTGATATCGAAGAGGCCGCCAAAGTGGCCGATGCCGCCCAGCACGCCTAGCGGGTGGGTCGCCTCGATGGCGGTGCGCATCTCGCGCTTGGCGCGCTCCGCGGCGTCGAGCGGCACTCCGGCCTGCGCGTAGGCATCCGCGGCGTGGGTCATCGGATTCCTCCTGTGAAGGGATGACGCATGTTGAGGAAACGAGAGCAGCGACTGCGGTCCGGCGGGGATCAATCGCGCCTCCGGCTGGCCGGCCGGCAGAGCATCCAGCGCGGGCGTCCATCCCTCGGCCAGACATCTCGTAAGAGCGTCTTGCAGACGCCCGCCTACGTGACGTTGGGCAGGCATCCCCATCTCAGCGCAGGTCGAGCTCGCGCAGGATCTCCTCGCGGCTCGCGTAGATCATCTGCCGCACGCTGCCCAGGCTGGCGGCGCTTTCGGCCAGCGTCACCACTGCCGCGTACTCGCCCAGCGGCTCAACGCTCACCAATGCGTCCTCGAACTCCAGCAGAGCGGCAATGGGCCGGCCGCCGCCCAGCTCGTGGCCCAGCGCCTCCGCCGTGCCCAGCGCGCTTGCGCCATGCGCGCCAAGCGATTCTAAGAACCGCTCGTCGCCGCGCCCGGCCAGCTCGATCAGCAGCCCCTCGCGGCCGACCAGCACAGCCGCGCGTACCCCTGGGATGGCGAGCAGACGCGCCAGTGTATCGCGCAGTCCCGGCATGTAGTCGTCTCCCGTTTATGAAGGCAGTGCAGCCGGTTCCAGCTCCAGCTCGAGCGAAAAGCGGTCCTGCCCGTCAATCTGCACTGGCATTGGATAGATGCCGGTGAAGCAGCCGGTGCAGAACGTCTCGCGCGGCAGATCAATGGCGGCGATCAGCCCGTCGAGGCTCAGGTAGTGCAGGCTATCCACGCCGATCTCGCGCCCGATGGCCTCGGTATCCGGCAGTCGCGCCGCGATCAGCTCGTCGCGCCGGGCGACATCCAGTCCCAAATAGCACGGCCACATGAACGGCGGCGACGTGACGCCCAGATGCACCTCGGCCGCCCCTGCCTCTCGCAGCAGACCCACCAGCGGGCGAATGGTCGTGCCGCGCACGATGCTATCGTCCACCATCACCACACGCTTGCCCTTCAGCACCGCATCCAGCGCGTTGAATTTGAGCTTCACGCCGAGCTGGCGGAGCCGCTGGTCTGGCTGGATGAAGGTGCGGCCGATGTAGCGATTCTTTATCAATCCATCGGCGTACGGCAAATTGCGCGCGCCAGCGTAGCCCGCCGCGGCCGGCGTCGCCGAATCGGGCACGCCGATCACTAGATCGGCCGCGACGGGGAACTCGCGCGCCAGCTCGGCGCCCATGCGCTGTCGCGCCAGATAGAGCGAGCGATCCGCGATAGACGTATCGGGTCGAGCGAAGTAGATGTACTCGAAGAGGCACGCGGCAGGCCGCCGTGGCGCAGCGCCCTGGAAGCTGGCCAGCCCCGCCGCGCCGTCGCCAGTGATGACGATGATCTCGCCCGGCCGGATATCGCGCACCGCCTCGCCGCCCACCGTCTCGATGGCGCAGCTCTCTGATGCGACGATCCAGTGATCCTGCAGGCGGCCGAGGGTAAGCGGGCGCACACCGTGTGGATCGCGCACGGCGATCACCGCGTCAGGCGTGAGGATGGCCAGGCTATAGGCGCCTTCGATTTCGCCCATCACCGCGCTGATCTTTTCGACGTAGTCGGCGCCCGGCGCTTCGACGATCATGCGGGCAATCATCTCGCTGTCGCTGCCCGTCTCGAACCGGAGGCCGCGCTGTGCGAGGCGAGCACGCAGCGTCAGTGCGTTGGTGAGGTTGCCGTTGTGGCCGAGCGCCAGTGGGCCAAGCGCGCCCTCCACAACGAACGGCTGCGCATTCTGCAGGCGGCTCGAGCCGGTGGTAGAGTAGCGCGTGTGCCCGATGGCGACGTGGCCGCGCAGGCCCGCCAGATCTTCCTCGGTGAAGGCTTGCGCCACCAATCCCATCTGACGGTGGCAGGCGATCCGCTCGCCGTCTCCGGCCGCGATGCCGGCGCTCTCTTGTCCGCGATGCTGCAGCGCATACAAGCCAAAGTATGTGATGCGGGCGACATCTTGGCCGGGCGCATAGATGCCGAACACGCCGCAGGCCTCGCGCGGACGGTCGGGCCGATCATCCGGCAGCCACTCCGTCGGCTCGACTTGCGGGTATTGAGGATGGGCGTCGTTCGCGACAGCGCCGTCGGGCACGCGGGTACCTGCTTTCTGGTCTCGCTCGCCACACTTCCCAAGGATTCGGCCAGCCCAGCTTCATTCTACCCCACGGCCGAGCGCCGCCACAACGCGCCGCCCAAATGGCGCTCTGTCACGATTGGCCCTCCATAGCCCAACTCTCACGCCTACGTGAAGGTCTTGGCGTATAATCGAAACAGGGCAGCGGAACGCGAGGCATGTGCAGGTGGCTGCTCTCAGCGGCCAGGAGTACGAAGATCGTGTCGAACGGCTCTCAGACGCAGGATCGAACTGCGGGCGGCGGCGCAGGTGGCGTTCCTCCTAGCGAGGAATACCTGCGTATCGAGCAGGTCGCCGCGCAGACAGGCCTGACCAAGCGCACATTGCGCTACTACGAGGAGATCGGCTTGCTGGCGCCGCCGACGCGCACGGAGGGCGGCTACCGGCTCTATAGCCGCGACGACATCCAGCACCTCGAACGCATCAAGCGGCTGCGCGACCTGCTCGGGTTCTCGCTGGCACAGATTCGCGAGATCGCCCAGGCCGAGGAAGAGCGCGAGCACGTCCGCGAGGCGTGGCTGCGCGAGACCAATCCCCAGACGCGGCTGGCCTGGCTGGACCGCGTTGAGGAGCTGGCCCGCCACCAGATGCAGATGATCTCCGAGAAGCTCGCCGGCCTGCAAGAGATGGAGCGAAACCTCGGCGACCGGCTCGAACGCTACGGGCGGCTCCGCGCCGACCTCAAGCGACAGATTGACGAGCAGGCGCCCGGAAAATAGGGGCGCGCTGGGCCCCAACGCCGTGTCTTCGTGACCTGGCGGCCGTCATGCCAGTCCGCGGCGGCAGGCCGGCCTCCGCGCACGCGGATTGCGTAGCGGGCATCCACCGGACGCTCGCCGGTCCAGAGTCGAGGATCTTTGGCGCTCGGCACGCGAAGTGCTTGCTCGGGCTGAGATAATGGGGAGAGGCTCCTCCTTATGGCTTCTCCCGCACCCGCATTCGCCGAGGCCGCCCATGGATTCCACAGATACGCCAGATTCCCCCGGCACATCGTCCACCAACGATGGTGACACGCACAGCGACCGTACGCCGCGCCTCACGCGCCGCGAGCTGCTGGCCGCCGCGGCAGCCGCCTCCGCCGCGGTCGCCGTTGCCGGCTGCGCGCCCGGCGCGGTGACCACCGCCCGTAAGCCGTCTGCCCCCGCGTCGCCCTTCGCCCTCAGCCGTCCCGCGACGCTCTACGCCGACGCCACCGTGCCCCGTGCGCTGGCAGACCGTGCCGTAGCCTTGTTGCAGAACGTCGCCGGGCTATCCAACGTGACCGCCGCGAAGACACTCACCGCCCAAACCGATGTGGTGCTGACCTTCGGCTCTCCGCCCGGTGGCTACAGTGCGGCGGCGGTTGGCGTATCGCCCGCCACCGTGCTCACTCACCTGCGCGTTCCGGTTGATGGGGTCAGCGCCGCGCAGGCGCGCGCGCTGCTCTCTGGCGCGACCCGCAATTGGCGCGAGATGGGCGCGCCCTACAGTCTGGCCGTTCGCCCGCTCGCGCTCGCCGGCCTGTCGAATGCCTCGGCCGCCCCGGCGAGCAACGCGCAAACCTACACCTCGGCCGCCGGCCTGCTCGACGCGCTGCGCAAGACCGCCGGAGGTGTTGCCCTTGCCCCGCTAGAGCTGGCCGACTGGACCGCGCGCAACCTTGGCGTAGACGGCGTCTACCCTGCCCAGGGCCGCGGGAATCTCGCGCAGAATCCGCTCGGCGCGTATACACTGACGCTGGCGGCACATGCTACGCTGGTCAAACAAGGACTGAACGTGCATGCGCTGGCGGCCGCGCTGGCGCCGCTGCTGGCCACCTCCACATCGGTGATAGATATGGCAGCCGTTGGCGATATCATGCTCGGTCGCACCGTTAACTCCAAGATGGTGGCGTATCGCGACTACCTGTACCCCTACCGCAAGATGCACGACGAGCTGCACGCGGCCGACCTGCGCGTCGCCAATCTTGAATGCACCATCACCGACACCGTGCCCATTCCCAGCGATCCCAGCACGTTCTATTTCGTCACGGCCAAGAAGGCGGTGAGCGGAATAGTGTATGCCGGCTTCGACGCGGTGACGGTAGCCAACAATCACGCCGATGGTCCCGGCGGCGTGCCGGCCATGCTCGACATGCTCGCCACACTGCGCGCCAATGGCATCGCGCACTGCGGTGGCGGCTCCGATCTCGACGCCGCGCGCCAGCCCGCCATCGTCGCCAAGCGCGGCGTGCGCTTCGCGTTCCTCGGCTACAATATGGTCCCGCCGCTGCCGCAGGGACCCTTCGCCACGCCCACCAGCGGTGGCATCGCGCCGGTGAATCTCGACACGCTGCCGCACGATATCGCTGCCGCGCGCAAGCGCGCCGACCTCGTGATCCCCTACTTCCACTGGGGCATCGAGTACACCAAAGATCCCACCAGCGATCAGCAGCGGGCCGCCCGCGCGGCGATTGACGCGGGAGCCGACATGGTGCTCGGCAACCATCCGCACTGGATTCAGGGGATCGAACGCTACAAGGGCAAGCTCATCATCTACTCGTTCGGCAACTTCATCTTCGATCAGGATTGGTCCCGCCCGACGCTCGAGGGGATGCTGATCCACTTCTACTGGCGCGGCGGCGCGCTGGTTGGCGTGCGTCTTGTCCCTACCATTGACCAGGACCGCTGCCAACCCCGGCCGATGTCACAGGCCGAGTCGGTGGATAGCTTCGCGCGCATGTGGTCCGGCACGGATCTGCTTGCCAGCGGCCACTACGGCCCCGAGCCGGAATAGCGCCAGAGATGCCTCACCTGCGCTTCACGAATGCCTGCCCTCCAGCTCTTCGGCGGCGGCTTTGATCGGCGCGAGGGCCTCGTGCTCGGCCAGCTTGGTCGCGTCCATCAGCGCCTTGACCGCGGCATGCGCGAGCACGGTCAATCCACCCGCATAGGCGGCCACTACGGCCAGTGCTCCGGCCAGGATCTCCGTGAGGCGGTTCGGCGGCCACTGATGGGTGCTCGTGTACGAGACGATCAATACCGCGCTGCCAAAGATTACCGCGCAGATAAGCGCGGTGACGACGATGTGCCAGAACGTGCGGAAGGCGGTCGCGAGCAGGTGTCCGATGATGTGCATGGCGGCGCTCCTCCTCGGGGCTCGGATGCCGTGGCGGCATCACGTCGCCGCCCGCTGCGCATACCGCACCTGCGATGCCAATCACTCGCCGAGGAGGGACGGCGGCCGCTTGGCAGCGCGCACCTGCCGCTAGTCTTCGCCAGCAGATGGCCGATTTCCGCGCAGCAGCGCCGCATTGAGCGAGCCAGTACGGTAGCCCTGGAGGTCAAGCGTCACGTAGAGGTAGCCCGCCGCCCGCACCGCGGCCACCACCTGCTCGCGCAACTCTGGCTCCAGGAGTCGCGAGAGCTCGGCCGGGTCCACTTCGATGCGTGCCACCTGCTCGTGGTGGCGCACCCGCACCTGGCGGAAGCCAAGCCGCCGCAGCGCCCGCTCGGCGCGGCCGATCTTCGCCAGCGCCTCGGCCGTCACTGGCGTGCCGAAGGGGATGCGCGACGAATAGCACGCCTCCGCCGGCTTGTCCCAGACCGAGAGACCCAGATGGCGCGCCAGCTCGCGGATGGTCGCCTTGCCCAACCCCGCCTCATCCAACGGTGCCCGCACCCTGCGCTCGCGTGCCGCGCGCTGCCCGGGCCGCCAGTCGCCGCGGTCGTCGCGATTCATGCCGTAGGCGATGTGCGCCAGCCCCAGCTCGGCTCGCAGCGGCTCTAGCTGATCGAACAGCTCGACCTTGCAGAAGTAGCAGCGATCGGCGCCGTTTGCCGCATAGCGCGCATCCTCCAGCTCGCGCGTGCGCAGCCGCACCAGCCGCGCGCCCATCGCCTCCGCCACACGTGCCGCCTCAGCCGTCTCTTCGGTGTCGTACGCCTCAGACTCCGCCAGCGCGCCCACCGCCCGCTCGCCCAGCTCGTCCACGGCCACCTTGAGCAGCAACGCGCTATCCACCCCGCCCGAATACGCCACCAGCACCGAACCCAGCTCGCGCACGATGGCTCGCAGCCGCGCGTAGTCCGCGGCGGTCTCGGCGCTAAACGCTGCCGCGCCGCTGTCATGATGGACCGCATGTGCGGGTGTATGGGTGTGGGCTGGGTCTGCCATGTCGCGTGGTTCTTCCTTCAGGTGCTCGTCACAATATGCTGCCGTCTGCTGCCGTGTGTGAGGGCTGGTAAGCGCCGCGCGGGCGCCAGGCAGTCCTCGCCACTACCATTTGCCGGGAGCAGCGGCGTCAGGCGAGGCGAGCCTCGTCGCTACAGGTGCTCAGACGTCGTGCCGGGCCAGGCAGGCCACGCGGTTACACCAAGATACCGAAACACCCTGCCCCGCGCGTGCGCTGATCGCGCCGCCAGCGACTGTGGGCGAGATCGGCTCGGCTCAGCAACGCGCCGCCCTGGCCTGGCATTGTACGGCCCACGCCTTGTTAGGAGCAAATGCGGACGGCTGAGCCGGGCACGGCATGGTATACTCGCAGCGCGCCCCCCGGCGATCCTGGCGTCCGCCATGCCGCTCGGCGCCCATCGAGGCAGATCACCCGTGGAAAGCTCGCTCGCCGCTCACCATCCCACAAACCCGGACATGCCCTTCCAGCCGCGCCGCGCCGTCCTTGGTCTGGCGGTAGACGCCGTGACACTGGGTCAGGCGCTCGACTGGATGGCGGCGCAGATCGAGCAACGCCGTGCTACCCCAGAAGCCGCGCGCTCCCTCACCGCGCAGGTCGTCACCCTCAATCCAGAGATGGTGATGGCGGCGCGTCGCGATGACGCCCTGCGCGCGGCTATCGCGTCGGCCGCGCTGGTGGTGCCCGATGGAGCAGGTGTCGTCTGGGCGGCGGGGCTGCGACAACGGGTGGCCGGCGTGGACCTGCTGACGGCATTCGCGGAGCGAGCGGCCGCACGCGGCTACCGGCTGTTCCTGTTGGGCGCGGCGCCCCGCGTCGCCGACGAGGCGGCTCGACGGCTGGCTGCCCGACATCCGAACCTGCGGATTGTGGGCACCTACGCTGGCTCGCCAGCGCCGGAGGAGCTACACGGCATCGCGGCGCGCGTACGGGCATCGCACGCAGACGCGATGTTCGTGGCCTTCGGCTCGCCTGCCCAGGAGCATTGGATCGCCGCGGCACGCCCATCGCTTGGCGCGGCAGTTGCGATAGGGGTGGGGGGAGGGCTAGACTTCGTGGCGGGGCGGGTACCACGGGCGCCGGCCTGGATGCGTCGCCGCGGGCTCGAATGGCTGTATCGGCTGCGGCGGCAGCCCTGGCGCTGGCGCCGCATGCTGGCACTTCCGCGCTTCGTGCTGGCGGTTGGCGTCGAGCGGCTGGCGCGACGTTGGATCGGCATGCGGGACGACGAGGAGTGAGGACGCGCCGTGGATAGCACCAACAGGTCGCAGGCGGAGGAGGAAAGCGGTAACCGGGCCGTTGTCGCCGCCCCCGAAACGCAGCGTGCCAGTGGCCCCGCAGGTGGCGGCATGCGGCGTGAGCGCCTGCTCGCCCATGTGCGCCGCTTTGGAGGTAAGCGTGTGCTGGTGGTGGGTGATATGGTCGCCGACGAGTACATCGCCGGCACGCCAGAGCGCATCTCGCGTGAGGCGCCGGTGCTCATCCTGACCCACAGTGGCCAGTTCACGGTTCCCGGCGGGGCAACTAATCCCGGCGCTAACTGTCGCTCACTCGGCGCGGAGGTCTTCCTGGCCGGCGTCGTCGGAGACGACGAATCCGGCGAGCGCCTACGCGCCGAGCTAGTTGGGCAAGGCATTCACATGGAGGGCCTCTTCAATGAGCCGGGCAGGCCGACCTCCACCAAGACGCGCGTGCTGGCCGGCGGCACGCAGCTCAAGCAGCAGCAGATCGTCCGCATTGATCGCATTGACCACTCCGTGCTGGGCGAGGACTGCGTGCGCAAGATCATCGCCTATCTGCGCGCAACCATCCCGCTGGTGGACGCTCTGATCGTCTCGGATTATGAGACGGGCGAGACAGGCGTCATCACGCAGGCGATCATCGAGGACGCGCTGCCGCTCGCCCTCTCGGCCGGCAAGATCGTCACCGTGGATTCTCACAGTGACCTCACGCGCTTTCAGCACGTGACCGCGCTGACGCCCAACCAGCCAGAAGCTGAGGCCACGTTGGGCATGCGCATCTCCGACCGCGACAGCCTCGAGCGTGCTGGTGCGCGCCTGCTAGAGCAGACCCGCGCGCACGGTGTTCTCATCACCCGCGGCAGCGAAGGGATGAGCCTGTTCGAGTGTGGCCAGCCGCCGCTGCACATCCCTGCCTCCAACCTCACCGAGGTCTATGATCCGACCGGCGCAGGCGATACCGTCGCGGCGACCTTCACGCTGGCACTCGCCGCCGGCGCCCCAATGGCCGAAGCCGCCGTCCTTGCCAACATCGCCGCGGGACTGGTCGTACGGCGCATCGGCTGCGCCACCAATACGCCCGACGAGCTGATGGCGGCGGTCACCGCGCTGGTGGACGCCTGAAATGGGCACGCTGCATGCACTCGAAGCGCTGGCGCGTGAAGTGGCGCGGCGCCAGGCGACGGGCGAGCGGGCCGTGTTCACCAACGGCGTCTTCGATCTGCTCCACTTCGGCCACTTGCACTACCTCCAGAGCGCTCGCGAGCTGGGCGATTTCTTGATTGTCGGCCTCAACAGCGACGAATCTGTGCGTCGCATCAAAGGCCCCAAGCGCCCGCTCGTGCCCGAGTTCGAGCGCGCCGCGCTGGTCGCCGGGCTAGCCTGCGTTGACTACGTGACCATCTTTGGCGACAATACGGCCGAGTCGGTGGTGCGTGCGCTGCGCCCCGCGATCTACGTCAAAGGGTCAGACTACGCGCGTGGCCGCAAGAACGACGGCAGCTACCTGCTGGCGCCGGAGGAGCTGCGGGCGGTGCTGGCGGGGGATGACCGCGCGTATCCAGAGCTGGCGGGGCTGGCCCAACGGCTACCCGAAGCGTGCGTCGTGGCCAATTACGGCGGCTCGCTTGCCCTGCTCTCGGGCATGCCCGACCACTCGACGAGTGAGCTCATCCAGCGCATCGTCGAGCGTTACGGAGCGGGCGAGTAGGCGCACGTCACGTGACGTAGGGGCGATGCACGCATCGCCCAGCCGGTGAGCGTTCAGCACCTTGGGCGTGCGCAACACGCCCCTACAGAGCCGCGAAGCCCACAGTGAGCAGCGATCTCCCCCTACCTGAGCGCAGCGGGGAGCCAGGGTGAGGAAACCGATGAGCGACGGCCTGGAAGTGGTCGAGTCTCGCGTCGAAGCTGCCGCGCAGGAGGGCGCCGGCAAGCGGCGCATCCTCGCCACCGCCGGCATCATCGCCGCCGGCCAGCTCCTCAGCAGCGTGCTCGGCTTCGTCCGCATCACCATCCTGAATATCATCTTCTATGGGGATGCCAGCGGCGCCTTCGTCACCGCGCTGCGGCCCATCCAGCAGGTTAGCGATCTGCTCGTCGGCGGTTCGGTCAGCGGCGCGCTGATCCCGACGTTCGTGGACCACAGCGCGCCGGAGCAGCGGCGCGACCTCAGCCGCATCTACTCCACGGTCGTCAACCTGGTGCTGTTGCTGATGGCGCTGGCGGTCGTGCTGCTCTTCTTTATCACGCCAGCACTGCTGCCCTTCGAGACGCTCAAGTTCAGTCCCGCGGCCAAGGAGCTGACGGTGCTGCTGGTGCGCATCGGCGCGCTGGCGCTCTTTGGCCTGGGCCTCTATGCCACCACCTCCGCGCTGCTCTACGCGCTCAAGCGCCCGGCACTGCCGGCCTTCGCCACCGGCTTGCAGCACATCGGCGTGATCGCCTTCGGCGTGGCGGGGGTGCTGGTCGCCGCGCGCCAGCTCAACGTGCCCATCGAGCTGGTCCTGCGCCCGGGCGCTGCTACCCCAGCGGTTGAAGCCGCGCGGATCCAGGGAGCCAAGGCGCTGGCGGTCGGCTTCGCGGCCGGCGCGCTGGGCGAGTTCTTGCTGATGGCGCCGGGACTGCGGCGCGCGGCGCTCGTCTGGCGCCCCGTGCTCGACCTGCGCTCGCCCGCCATTCGCCAAATCCTGCGCCTCTACGCGCCGATTGCCGCCGGACTCGTGATCAGCGTGCTCTACCAGAATCTCGACGTCGCGCTCATCGGCCGCACGCCGGGCGGCGCCGCCGAGAACGCGACCGCGCTGCAGAGCGGCACCGTCCTCACACAGTTCCCCGTCGGGCTGGTGGCCGCCGCGCTCTCCTTTGCCGTGCTGCCCCCGCTGACCGCCGCCGCCAATCGCGCCGACACTGAGGACTTCAAGCGCACGCTGCGGCTGGGCATCCGTCTGGGCCTGCTGCTGATGGTGCCGGCGGCGGTGGGGCTGCTGGTGCTGCGCTACCCCATCGTCGAGCTGCTGTTTCAGCACGGCTCCTGCGGGGCGGACTGCACCCACCGCAACGCGCTCGCCGTCCAGAACTACGCCTATGAGCTGCCCTTCATCGCGCTCGACCAGCTGCTGATCGCCGCCTTCTATGCCCGCAAGAACACGCTCACGCCGGTCATCATCGGCGTCGTTTCGATCTTCTTCTATGCAGCCGTCGCGTTGCCCTTCGGCGGCAGCATCGGCATGCCAGCCCTGGCCTTCGCCGATACCGCCAAGAACACCAGCCACGCGCTCATCCTCTTCGCGCTGCTGACGCTGGCCATTGGCAACCTTGGCATGCGCGATCTGCTGGGCGGCACTGGGCGCATCGTGCTGGCGGCGCTGGCAATGGCGGTCGTCGCTGGCCTGGCGGTAACGCTGCTGCCGGCGCATGTCGCGGCCTTCAGCCTGGACCACACTTCCGGCCAGGCGCTGACGCTGCTGGTCGCGGGCGGCGTGAGCGCGTTGGTCTACTTCACGCTGGTTGCGCTGCTCGGCGTCGAAGAGCTGCGCCTGGTCGGCGGCATCGTGCGCGCGCGCCTGGGCGGCCGCCGCTGACCTCCACGATTCGCCCAGACCGAATGAATGCCTATCCGATGGCCGATACCTGGCTGCCGGGCAACAACATCCTGCCATGATACTTGCGCACTGCGCCACCCTGAAACTACACTGGTTGGCAGTCCTCGATCGTAGGCGTTTCGCTTGTAGCGCGCTCCCGTATATCTTCATTAATGGCTGGTTCCCGTATGCGCTCTCACGGCTGGCTCCCATATGGGAAGCGTGAGGCGGGAGGGGAGGTGGTAGCAGCCGCGTGTAGTGGCGATTCCCTCACACCAGCGCAGCGCTGCGCTCGAGTCACTGGTGCGTGTGCGAAGTCAAACGCGCTTCTGCGGAGAGGTGCGTGAGGAGAACCAGGTGAGGTGAGGCATGAAGTCGCGTCTACTTGTGCTGTTGGCGGCGCTTGCGCTCGTCAGCGGACTGTTATTCTCGGCCCACGCCGTCCGCGGCGTGCGTGCTGCGCCGGCGGTGGCCACGACCCACACTGGCACGCTTGACGACGGCGCAACCTACAAGATCGAAGTGCCAAGTAACTGGAACGGCACGCTCGTCCTCTACAGCCACGGCTACGTTACGCCTGGCTCGTCCAATCCCGCCACCGACGTCGGCGACCCCGTCACCGGCGGGTGGTTGCTCGCCAATGGCTATGCGCTGGCCGGCTCGTCCTATAGCACGACTGGGTGGGCCGTTCAGCAGGCGCTCCACGACCAGATCGCGGTGCTCGACGTCTTCAATCAGGCATTCGGACAGCCGTCCCGCACCATTGCCTGGGGCCACTCGCTCGGCGGCATCATCACCGCGGGACTGGTCCAGCTCAATCCCGGCCGATTCGATGCCGCACTGCCGATGTGCGGTGTGGTGGCGGGCGGCGTGGGCACCTGGAATGCCGCGCTGGATGGCGAGTTCGCCTTCCGCACGCTGCTGGCGCCCACCAGCGCGCTGCAACTCGTGAACATCACCAATCCCAATGCGAACCTGGGGCTCGCCGAGCAGATTCTGGCCGCGGCCCAGGCAACGCCCCAAGGCCGTGCCCGGCTGGCGCTGGCCGCGGCAGTGGGCGACCTGCCGGGCTGGTTCGATCCCGCCTCGCCAGAGCCGGCGGCCGACGACTTCGCGGCACGCGAGCAGAACCAGTTCCTGTGGGACGCGCGGGTGGATTTCCCGTTTGTCTTCGCGCTGCGCGCCGAGCTCGAAGCGCGGGCGGGCGGCAACCCCTCCTGGAATACGGGCGTGAACTATCGCCGCCAGCTCGAGCGCTCGGTTGACAGAAGCGAGGTCGCCGCGCTCTATAAGCAGGCGGGCCTCAACCTGAGTAAAGACCTCGACGCACTGGACACGGCGCCGCACATCGCCGCCGACCCGGGCGCCGTGAGCTACCTGACGAAGTACATCGTCTTCGACGGGAGCCTGAATATTCCTGTCTTGACCATGCACACGACCGGCGATGGGCTTGTCGTCACACAGCAGGAGCGTGCGTACGCGGATGTCGTGCGCGCGGCTGACAACAACGACCTGTTGCGCGAGGTATTCGTCCACCGCGCCGGCCACTGTACGTTCACACCCGCCGAGACGGTGACGGCCTTCCAGACGCTCATCCACCGGCTGGATAGCGGAACATGGGGCGGTTCGACGCATCCTGATGTGATGAATACGGAGGCGTCGGCGCTCGGCTCCACGTTCAACGTTGCCCCACCGGCCTTCATCCAGTATGAGTCCGCGCCGTACCCGCGTCCCTTCGACGCGAGCGACGCATCGTGAGGTCCTAGCAGCGCAGCCTCCCCAGGCCTCACAGCCAACGGAGGCTGCGCCATCCCGCCAGCAGACGCTATACTATCCACGGCCTTGTACTCCGCGACGATCATGCGGCGAGCGGTCGGACACTCCGCGCTCAGCCCAGTCCGTGGCAAGCGGGGAGCGCGTTGCGCGCTCCCCTCGAACCGGGCAAGCGCGGCGCGGGGTTGGCGAGATCGCTTCGCCCAAGCCTAGCGGCCGGCTGGACACGGGTGTCCGCCGGCGGGAGGAAACCGACATGTCCGTTACCGACCTCAACCCCAAGAACTTCACGATCGAGATGGATGGCAGTGTCTGCGTGCTGCGGCTCAACCGCCCGCCCGCCAACTCGCACGACTTCGCCATGATCCGCGAGATGGAGCAGATCGTCACCGAGATCCGCTACGACACCAGCGTCAAGGCGGTCGTGCTGGGCAGCGCCAACCCCAAGTTCTTCTCCGCGGGCGCCGACATCAAGGAGATTCAGGAGAAGTCGGGCGAGTACATCGGCCTGCTGAGCCAGACCAGCAAAGAGATGATGATGAAGATGCGCGCGACGCCCAAGGTGTACGTCGCAGCGGTCAACGGCCACTGCATGGGCGGCGGGCTGGAGCTGGCGCTGGCCTGCGACGTGCGCTTCGCCGGCAACGGCAACTATAAAGTTGGCCTGCCGGAGGTCAACCTGGGCCTGATTCCGGGCGAGGGCGGCACGCAGCTCGCCGGGCGCATTATGGGGCCGTCGCGCGCGCTGCTGTATATGGTCTCCGGCGAGGCATTCGGGCCAGAGAAGGCGACCGAGTTGGGCCTCTTCGACGAGCTGGTGCCCAGCGAAGAGGTCGAGCGCAAGGCGCTGGAGTTCGCGCACAAGTGCGCCGACGGCCCGAGCAAGGCGATCGGTTTCATGAAGCTGGCGCTGACCGAGGGGCTTGAGCTGCCGATCTACGAGGCCTTCGCCTACGAGCGGCACCTGCAGAACCAGCTCTTCGAGACGCCCGACTGCCGCGAGGGTGTAGCCGCCTTCACCGAGAAGCGCGCGCCGCGCTGGGGCCAGGGCGACCAGCAGAAGTAGTCCATCGAGCGCCGTGTATCGTCACGTCTATCGTCACGTCGGAGCGCATGGCAGCCAGCCTGCCGCGCGCTCTTTCCCTTTGCGCGCCGGCTTGTCGCACGGCTGCTCGCAGTGTTACGATGCACACGACTTGGCGAGAAGGGGCAGCAGGATGACAACGGGACAGATACCAGATCGCACGATGTCCGAGGCAGAGGTTGGCCAGAAGTGGGCCGAGGTCGTCGAGGAGGTGACGCGGGAGCGCGCGCGCATCATCGTCGAGCAAGGCGGCGTGCCGGTCGCGGCGGTGATCAGCGCCGACGAGCTCGATCGCTACAAGCGGCTTGACCGCGAGGCGCAGGAACGCATGACGGCCCTGCTCGAACGCGCGCGCGCTCCCTATCAGGGGAAGAGCGACGAGGAAATCATGGAGGAGGTCGGGAAGGTCATCGAGGAAGTGCGCGCAGAGATGCGCGAAGAGGCGCGACGGGAGGCGGAGGATGGGTCCGTCTCATGATGGCCGTCCTCGACACGAACATCCTCGCGTCTGGTCTCGTGGCGTCTAGCGGCCCGCTCAAGATGATCATGGATGCCTGGGTTGCTGGACCCAATGGTTGCCGCTCAGCTTGGCCGTCGCGCCGCAGCCAACCGCGCCTGGTCCAACCCTGTCTGGCTCGGCTGACGCGCACGCCTTCCCCACGTGGTATGCGACGTCGGAATCGCCTATGACACGGGGACAGACGCGGGTAGGGGCACGGGGACCGCTCTCTTGTCAACCGTCGCCTGTTTTGCCAACTGTACCTCCGATTGGGAGTGGGCCGCGCGGCGCAACGAGAGGAATGGACGCTCAATGATGACGTAGGAGGCTGAGCAGTAGATCAGCACGACGATCCAGACTTTTGTCGCCAGCGAGAGATAGCCCATGGGGAACTGGTAGGGCACCGTCGAGCCGATACTGCCGACAATGGGCAGGTGCCAAACATAGATGCTGTAGGAAATGATGCCGATATAGCGCAGCGGCGCAAGCGAAAACAGCCAGTGCAATATCCACGGCCCCATGAGCACCGCAAACGTCAGTAGCGCGAAGCACACGCTCACGACCCATGCGCCCAGCACCAACCACCACGGGCCGAGCGTGCCAAATATCCAACTGTTCGCATCATGCCCGGACTCCTTCGGCGTCCAACTATACCAGTAGACGCAAGCGGCAAGCCCAGCCAGCGCGGCAATGAGCGCGCCAGAGCCGTACAGACCGGCGATTCCGCGCGAAAGCTGTCGCCGTTCGACCGCGACGATGTAGATGACACTCAATCCCATGCCAAGCGCGAACGTCTCGATGTACTTGCCCTGAACGCCTGAGATAATCGCGAGGACGATGCCAATGCCATGCGGCGCATCTACCGGATAAAGGCCAAACTGGTAGTGCGCGATGGCGTATACGACGCGCGTGCCCAGCCCCAACACGATCAAAGCACCCAGAGCTATCGCAAAGCGCCGAGAGAGTCTCCGCCCGCTTGCATGCCCGACGAACGTCCTGATTCCGCGCGCAAGCCACGGAAGCACGAGATAGAACTGCCACTCGATGGCTAACGTCCAGAACACTATATTCACCTGCTGCACCAAGACCATGGATGCATGTGTCGTGTCCTGCAAGAGGAGGACGGTCAACAGGAGCGGCACTACGCGCCCTCCATGCAGCAGGTCCGCGCCCTGGAAAATGAGGAGCGTAGCCACGGCGAAGAGGTACAGCGGGAGAATACGGAGCGCTCTCCGGTAATAGAACTGCTTCGTCGAGGGGAAAGGCGCACCAGACAGGATGGAGCGGGCAAACGGCAGAAATAACAGGAATCCGGACAGCACAAAGAACAGGTCCACACCCGAAAAGCCAAAATTCGCGATTGCCCCAAGCAGCTTTGGCCCCGTGGACAACTGACGCGATGCGGCCCGCGTGTAGAGATGGTGCCAGACCACCAGCACGATGGCCAGCGCTCGTAGGCCATCTACCGCGGCAATCTCACGCACGGCACCGCTGGAGGGGATGAAACGTTTGAGCGCCTTCCGCCGCGCCGCAAACCAACGCAAGATATTGCCCGCTTGTTTCTCACCGGGAGACGCGCCGACGCCTACGCTCATAAAGACGCTCCTTTGCGTGCTGCACGTCCTCCTGCCTGTCAGGACTGTGCGCGGTCCTATTGTCTGTCTCCCACGGCCCCGACTCTATTGAAAGCCATTCGGCGTGTCAAGGCGGCTAGTCCCCACGTCTACGGTTAACCTTGTTGGCGCATAAGTGCCAAGTAGACGTTGATGGTATCCCAGGGCTTTTCATCATGCGGAGAGACCTGTGATACCAAATCCGCGTGGGTAGTTGTAGAAAGTGTCACGGAAATCCAGCCTGGACGGGACGTCGCTCGACGCCAAACTACAGCAACCTAAACGGACCTCGTATGGCACCTGCGCCTCGCGCAGAGATAGGCAGACAGGTATCTGGAAACACGGACCGCCGGAGCTTGCCGATTCCGCTGCCCTGGCGTACAATCAGCGTCCACGGTTCGACATAATGGGGCAATTCCTGCTCGAACCACGCGCGTCTTCGGCTCGTATATCATCTGACCGGATCTTCAAGAAGTCGGCGTCCGCGACTGGCATCTCCCCCACTCGGTGTGATATAATCCTGTTGGTATGTCGGACCAAACGACAGAATTGATACCCCTGCCCCTTGACATTGCGGAGCAGGACACGCCATAATAAGGTGTAGATGTGTCCTATGGATCAACACGATAAATCCAACGAGTGGCACATCACGTATCACTTCGTCTGGGGGCCTATGCGCGCCAAGCCGTGTCTGATCGGCGAGATCGCGCGGCGGCTGCAGGCGCTGATCGAGGAAAAGGCGCGGGAGGAAGCCTTCCAGCCGGTGACGCTGCTGATCCTGCCAGATCGGGTGTATCTGGCAGCCGAGGCGCCACCGAGCATCGCCCCGCACTCGATTGTCTGCCAGGTGAAGGCGTATACGTCGCGGGTGCTGCGTGACGAGTTCCCAGAGCTGACGCGCATCCCCAGCCTCTGGACGCGGGCCTATCTGGTGATGGCCGGCGACCAGGTGGATGCGGATGACGTGCTCAGGGCCTTCGATGCGGCACAACCGGAGCGCCGGCCGCGGGGCCGGCCCCGGAAGAACCCGGCGTCGCCGCGTGGTGATGCCACCCGCGGACCGGTCGAGCTGTAGGGGCGCATAGCGTACGCCCTCCAAGTCTCGCCAGGTTCGCACTACGGGGCCCGCGCCCCATCCCAACTTTCAACGAAAGAGATAGACCAACATGCCCAAGTGTGAACGCTGCAAGCAAAATGACGCCCGCGTCCGCATGGACGCCGTGGTCAACGGCCGCCGCGAGCAGCACTTCTTCTGCCGCGAGTGCGCCGAAGAGCTGATGAGCGGCGAGCTCGGCGGCATGAATGGCGCTGGCGAGCTGGGCGGGCCATCGGGCATCTTCGGCCAGGCGGGCGGCAACTCGCCCTTCGGCTTTTCCGGGCGCGAGCCGCGCGGTGAGACCACCGAGCAGCGCCAGCCGGATAAGCACAGCAAGACGCCCGCGCTCGATCAGTTCGGCCGTGATCTGACGGCCGAGGCGCGCGAGGGCAAGCTCGATCCGGCCGCCGGCCGCGAGCGTGAGATTCGCCGCGTGCTGACCGTGCTGGGTCGCCGCCAGAAGAATAACCCCGTCCTGATGGGCGAGCCGGGCGTCGGCAAGACGGCCATCGTCGAGGGCATCGCCCGCCGCATCGTCGAGGGCAGCGTGCCGCCGACCCTGCGCAACGCCCGCATCATCTCGCTCAATATCGGAGGGACGGTCGCCGGCGCCATGTTCCGCGGCCAGTTCGAGGAGCGCATCAAGACGATTCTAGAGGAGGTCCGCCAGAATCCGGAGATCATCCTCTTCATTGACGAGCTGCACACGGTCGTCGGCGCGGGCAACGCCGAGGGCGCGGTCGGCGCGGCCGACCTGCTCAAGCCAGCGCTGGCGCGCGGCGAGGTGCGCGTGATCGGCGCGACCACGCTCGATGAATATCGCAAGCACATCGAGAAAGATGCCGCGTTGGAGCGCCGCTTCCAGCCGGTCAAGGTGGACGAGCCCTCCGTCGAGGAGGCCATCGCCATGCTAGCGATGGTCCGCCCGAACTACGAGGCCCACCACGGCGTGCGCATCACCGACGAGGCCGTCGAGGCGGCGGCGAAGCTCTCCGACCGCTACATCAACGACCGATTCCTGCCGGACAAGGCGATTGACGTCATGGACGAGGCGGCTTCGGCCATCAAGCTTGACGCGATTGACCGCGGCGAGTTCGGTCCCGAGACGGTCGGCGCGCTGGAGGTCCAGCTCTCCAACATTCAGGCGGAGAAGGAAGCCGCGGCGCTGACCGAGGACTACGAGCGAGCGGCCAAGCTGCGCCAGCAGGAGCTTGAAGTCCAGACCCAGCTCGACGAGGCCAAGCAGAGCGCCGAGCATGCCGCGCCGCTGGTGGTGACGCCGGAGGCCGTGGCGAAGGTGGTCGAGGGCTGGACCGGCGTGCCGGTCAGCCAGATGCTGGAGTCCGAGCGCGTCAACCTGCGCAACCTGGAGGCGCAGCTCGAGGCGCGCGTGATCGGCCAGAACGAGGCCATCGTCGCCGTCTCGCGGGCTATCCGGCGCTCGCGCGCGGGCCTGAAGGATCCGCGTCGGCCGATTGGGTCGTTCCTCTTCATGGGGCCGACCGGCGTCGGCAAGACCGAGCTGGCCAGGGCGCTGGCTGCCGAGCTCTTCGGCGGCGAGGACGCCATCATCCGGCTCGACATGTCGGAGTACATGGAGGGCCATACGGTCTCGCGGCTCTACGGCAGCCCTCCGGGCTACGTGGGCCATGACGAGGGTGGGCAGCTCACGGAGGCGGTTCGCCGCCGCCCGTACAGCGTGATCCTCTTCGACGAGATCGAGAAGGCGCATCCGGAGGTCTTCAACGCGCTGCTGCAGATTCTGGATGACGGCCGCCTCACGGACGGCCAGGGTCGCACCGTGGACTTCAAGAACACGGTGGTGATCATGACCAGCAACGTGGCGACGCCCGACATCAAGCGCAACGGCATCGGCTTCACGCCGATCCGCTGGGGCGCCGCGGAGTCCACGCAGGACAGCGAGGAGGCGCAGCGCCACGACCGCGCGATGCAGGGGCTGAAGATGGCCTTCCGGCCGGAGTTCCTCAACCGCATTGACCAGATCGTGGTCTTCCACTCGCTGGGCCGCGAGCAGCTCGTCCAGATCGTGGATCTGCTGATGAGCCAGGTCGCGGCGCGCGTGACCGAGCAGGGGATGACCCTGCGCTACGGCGACGACCTGCGCGACTTCCTGATGCAGGAGGGCTTCGACGAGGAGTTTGGCGCGCGGCCACTGCGCCGGGCGATCCAGACGCACGTGGATGACGCGCTGGCCGATGCCATCCTGGCGGGCGAGCTGCACTCTGGCCAGACGGCGGTGCTGAGCGTGGTGGATGGCGCGGTGAAGGTGACGGCTGAGGGCGAGATCAAGCTGCTCGCCCAGCCGGAGCCGGCTCGCGCGGCCTAATCCACCAGTGCAACCAGGCGGGGACGTATCCTTCGGGATGCGTCCCCTTCTGTATGTTCAGCGCGCTGGACAGCGGTGTGGGCAGCAACTACATCGGGACGAAGATCCGCAAGTAGTAGTTGTTCGGGTTGGCGACGCTCACATCCACGTGGTAGGTCGGGTTGCTGCCCAGGGCGGCGCTGAATCCGCTCGACGTGACGTTGCTGAGGGTATAGCCGACGTTCTGCATCGCCTGCTTCAGGAACGCGACGACGCTCGCCTGAGTGCCCTTGCTGCAGAAGTAGACGTAGGTCGAGCCGGCCGTCCCGCCGCCCTGGAAGGTGCTGACGCGTGTGCCGGGCGGCATCTGGAAGTGATAGGTCGGATTGCTCGAGCTGGACGAGCTGCCATCCTCGTACAGCGTGTACTTGGGGGTGCCGGAGTAGTACTGCGGGTCATTCAGGCAGCTTGGCGCGGCAATCGTCGCGACTTGCAGGTGAAACGTCGTGTAGCTGCCGCTGTGGCTGGCATACTGGTCGAAGCCGGCAAAGGTAAACGGGTTGCCCGAGCCGGTGCTGTTCACGCAGACGTGCTGGGTGCTGCAGAAATCCAGATAGGCGA
>DASUBU010000139.1:0-4785 GCA_035763125.1 Ktedonobacterales bacterium | reverse complement strand
GCGCACCGCCCGCGCGCTGGCCGAGCTGGACGTGGCGCTGGCGCTGGGCGAGGTGGCCGCGCGCAACGGCTACTGCCGCCCGGCGCTGGACGACGGCGCCACCATCCACATCGTTGCGGGGCGGCACCCGGTGGTCGAGGCGAGCCAGCGCGACACACCCTTCGTCCCCAACGACACCGATATCTCCACCTCCGACGCGCAGATCGTCCTGCTGACCGGCCCCAATATGGCCGGCAAGTCCACCTATCTGCGGCAGGTCGCGCTGATCGTGCTGATGGCGCAGATCGGCAGCTTCGTGCCGGCGGAGTCGGCGCGTATCGGGCTGGTGGACCGCATCTTCACGCGCATCGGCGCGCAGGACGACCTCGCCACCGGGCAATCTACCTTTATGGTCGAGATGGTCGAGACTGCCAACATCTTGCACCACGCTACCCCCCGCAGCCTGGTGATCCTGGATGAGATCGGCCGTGGCACCAGCACCTACGACGGCCTGGCCATCGCCCGCGCGATCGTCGAGTATCTGCACAACAACAAGCGCTGCGGCGCCAAGACACTCTTCGCCACGCACTACCACGAGCTGGTGGAGGTCGCGCGCATCCTGCCGCGCGTGCGCGCCTGCAACGTGGCGGTCTCGGAGGAGGGCGGCACGGTGGTCTTCCTGCGCAAGATCGTCCCTGGGGGCGCCGACAAGAGCTACGGCATCCACGTCGCGCAGCTCGCGGGCATCCCACGCCAGGTGGTGCGCCGCGCCGAGGAGGTGCTGGGCGAGCTGGAGCGCAAAGGCGACGCCAAAGGCCGCCGCAAGGCCATGCGCGACATGGTGATGGCGATGCCGCCCACGCTCCAGCTCACGCTCTTCGCCGGCGAGCCGGATCCCCTGATCGAGGCGCTGAAGAGCCTGCCGGTGGACGAGCTTTCGCCGCTGGAGGCCATCGCCAAGCTCTATGAGCTGCAGAAGCGCGCACGCGAGAGCTGAGCGCTGGCTCCCTCCACCACCTGCCCCGCGCTCCACTCGCCAACCCTTGACTAAACGTTCAATCACGACTATGCTCGTACTTGAACGATCAATCAAGATGGGCGCTGGAGAGAGGGAGCCGTATGGGCCAACGCGACGAGCCGGACGTGTCAGCCGAGCAGCAGGATGGAGGGACGCCAGCCGATCCGGGCGAGCGTGGCAACCGCCGCGAGCAGATTCTCGACGCGGCGCTCGAAGAGTTCGCTGGCGAGGGCTATGGTGGCGCGTCCATCAGCCGCATCGCCAAGCGCGCGAAGCTGGCGTCACAGGCGCTGATCTACTGGTACTTCCCGAACAAAGAGGCGCTCTTTCAGGCCGTGGTGGGTCGCCACCTGCCAATCGTACAGGCCGTCAGCGATCCGGCCCTGCTGGAGCGCCCGCCCGAGGAGGCGCTGCCACTGCTGGCTCGCGCCTACCTGGCGATGGCCGACCGTCCCGGTGCCGCGCGGCTCGTGCGGCTCCTCGCCCCGGCGGTGCTCCGGCGCCCAGAGATGGCCGAGCTGCTGGGCGGGCGTGTCATCGGCCGGGTGCTATCCGTCATCGAGACGTACCTCGCGCGCCAGGTGGAGCTGGGGCGGATGCGCCCGCATGACGTACGGGCCGGTGCCCATGCCTTCGTCGGCATGACGCTGCCGCAGCTCGGCGGCAAGCTCTTCCTCCCGGTCCTGAAGGTCGAAGGTCTCAGCGACGACGTGTATGTCGAGGCCATCGTCGCGATCTTCCTGCGCGGCCTGCGCCCAGAGCAGTGATGCCGGTGGTCCGGGGCACTCATCCGAGCACGGCAACCGGGCGGAGTATAAAGGGGAAGCCGATGGGCGATGTATCGTGGATCCGCTGGCTTGGCGAGCAAGACGAGGCAGACATTGACGTGCTCGGCGGCAAGGGGGCGAATCTGGGGCGTCTGCTGCGCCTGGGGTTGCCCGTTCCGCCTGCGTTCGTCGTTACCACCGCAGCATATCGCGCCTTCCTCGCCGCCAACGATCTGGAAGGGCTTGGTGCGACCGATCCAGCATTGTTGCACGCGCGCATCTTGCAGGCGCCACTGCCCGACGACCTGCGCGCCGCGCTCATCACCGCCTACCAGCGGCTGGGCGGCGGGCCGGTCGCCGTGCGCTCCTCCGGGACGGCCGAGGATCTCGCCGCCGCGTCATTCGCCGGGCAGCACGACACCTTCCTGGATGTCTCCGGGCCGGAGGCGCTGCTGAGCGCTGTGCGGGCCTGCTGGGCGTCGCTCTGGGCGCCGCGGGCCGTCGCGTACCGCCGCCAGCAGGCTTGGGGCGACTCCGCAGAGAGCGGTGCGCCACTGCCTGCATCGCCGCTCGCGCTGGCGGTGGTGGTGCAGGTGATGGTGGCGGCAGAGGCGGCCGGCGTCGCCTTTACTGCCAATCCCGTCACCGGCGAGCGCGCCGAGACGACCATCAGCGCCGTGCGCGGCCTTGGCGAGCAACTGGTATCGGGCGAGGGCATGGCCGAGGAGTGGATCGTGCGAGGCGAGGATGCGAGCGGTGAGGCCACCCGGCGGCGCACCTCAGAAAGTGGGGCGGACACGCTGACGGCCGAGCAGGCGCTGGCTGTCGCTGGGCTGGCGCGGCGGATCGAGCGGCACTTCGGCGGCCCACAGGACGTCGAGTGGGCCATTGATGCCCGCGGCCAGCTCTTCGTATTGCAGGCCCGTCCGATGACCGCGCTGCCCGAGCCTGTCGCGTGGATTTCACCTGCGGCGGGCGGCTGGATGCGCAACTTCCGGCTGGGCGAGTGGCTGCCCGAGCCGGTGACGCCGCTCTGCGATACGTGGCTGCTGGCGCGCATCGAGGAAGGCGAGGTGGCTGCCCAGGGACGTGACTTCGGCCTGCGGCCCCGCCCGCCGTATCACGTGCTCGCCAACGGCTGGTATTTCTCCTCGCCCGTGGGCGGCGGCTTCCCACTGCGCGCCGTCGCTGGGGTGCTTGTGCGCCATCCACGCCGCGTGGCCGCGCTCGCGCTCAGCACACGCCGGCCGGATCTCGCCGAGCGGGCGCTCATTGCGCCGGTTGCGCGTCGTTGGCGCGCGGAGGTGCTGCCGCACTACCAGCGCCTCGTCGCGACCTGGGAAGCCCGCACCGGAACCGCCACCCCCGCCGAGCTGGTCCACGCCATTGACGAGATCGCCCGCGTGGCGGGTGAGTACCTGTGGTGCTTCAGCGTCGCGGGCGGCCACGCCTGGAAAGCCGAGCATGCGCTGGCGCGCTTCTGCCGCGAGCACCTCCCACAGCGAGCGGAACGCGGCCATCAGGAGCTGTTGCTTGGATTGCCTAGCCCCTTCCCCGCGACACCGCCCCACGCCGTGCAGAGTCTGGATTGGATCCGCCCGACGCTGGGCGAGACGCTGCCGGACTCAGCAGCCCATCAAGATCTCGATCTTGCCGCGCGCAAGGCACGTTTGGAGCAGGAGCGTCGCGCGGCCGAAGCGGCGTGCCGCGATGCACTTGCCGACCGGCCCAGGCTGCGCCGTCGCTTCGATGCCCAGCTGGCCTTTGCCCAACGCTATGCCGTCCTGCGCGAGGAGCAGGCGGGCTGGTTCACCCTCGGCTGGCCGTTTCTGCGGCGTGCCGTTCTGCGGCTGGGCGACGAGCTGCGCCAGCGGGACGCGGTCGAGCGCGGAGAGGATGTCTTCTTTCTGACCCGTGCGGAGTTGGAGGCCGGTTTGGACGGTCGCCGGCAAGATATGCGAGCGGCCGTAGCGACCAGACGCCGGGAGTGGGAGCGGCAGCGACGGCTCAGCCCCCCGCTGACATTGGGCAAGCCGCTGGGGGCACGCCTGATCGCCCAGGCAGCCGACGCCATGCGGGCGCCGGGAGCCTCGACAGGGGAGGAGCTCACCGGCGCTTCCGCGGCAGACACGCTGAAAGGCATGCCCGCCAGCCCTGGCCGCGCGACCGGACCGGTGCGCATAGTCCGCGGGCCGGAAGACTTCGGGCGCTTTCAGCCGGGCGAGGTGCTGGTGGCGCAGGTCACGGCGCCCGCCTGGACACCGCTCTTCGGCTTGGCCGCGGCCGTCGTCACCGACGGAGGGTCACTGGCAGCGCATGCGTCGCTGGTTGCCCGCGAGTACGGTATCCCGGCGGTCGTGGGAGTTGGCGATGCGACGACGCGCCTGCGCGACGGCCAGCAGGTCACAGTGGATGGCAGCGCCGGCATCGTACGGGTGCTTTCCTGATCCGCGCCAGCAGGCGAGAGGAGGTCAGCGGTGAATCTGTACGTGCTCGCGCTCTTCATGCACGTGAGCGGCGCGATCGTCATCTTCGCTGGTATGGGCGCCTGGGTCTTCGGGGCAGCGGCGCTGCGGCGCGCGCAGCGCGTCGAGCAGGTGCGCCTGCTGGCCGCGCTGATCATTGCCGCGGGCAATGTGGTGGTCGGCGGCATCGTGATCCTCGGTATCGCCGGCTTCTACATGGCCCTCACCGCCTGGGACATTCGGGCGACGTGGATCGTAGTGGCGACGGTCAGCTTCCTGCTGCTCGCGCCCGGCGGTCTGCTGGTCATTGATCCACGCGTGCGGACCATCGCCAGACAGGCACGCGCCGCGCCGGATGGTCCCCTGCCCGCGATGCTAACGCGGCGCACGCGCGATCCAGTGCTGGGGGCTGGTCTGAACGTGTACGTCGCGGTCCTGTTCGGCATCGTCTTCCTGATGACTACGAAGCCCGCTGTCGGCGAGGCGATCCTGGCGATGGTGATCGCGTTGGCCGTTGGGCTGCTGGCGAGCCTGCCGCTGTGGTGGGGCGCACGCA
>DASUBU010000138.1:0-6332 GCA_035763125.1 Ktedonobacterales bacterium | reverse complement strand
CCTTCTCCCAATTGCCCTCCGGCCCGGCCATCTACGCCCTCTTCGGAGGGAAGGAGCGGCTCCATGCCGCCTACGTCGGCATCGCCGGCAATCTCCGGTCGCGCATCAAGCAGCACCTCGTCAACCGCGATAGCAGCGTCACCACAGGTGCCTCTCCCGTCAGTCTCAACCCCGAGTTGATCATCGAGGTTCGCTGGTGGGAGCACCCCGCATTCGCCGACCGAGTGCGTCTGGAGGCTGCCGAGCTGGTCGCGTTCGACGTGCTGGAGCCAACGCTGCGGAGTCGCGGAAGCGTTTCGGACGCCGTCTGCGCCCTGCAGACTGATGCTGCGTTCTACAGCGCGATGCGGCTGCTCGTCTCCGCCGATCCATCTGGCCGCCTTGTTATTCCGACGCTTCAGGACGCGCTCGACCGTATCGAGAGACTGGAGGAAAGGGTGAGAGCGCTGGAGGCGAGACTCGAAAGCTGGCGAGAGCAGGTCTAATCTCCACCTTGATTCCTGTGCTATGCTTTGCATGAATACGCAATTTTGCGTAGATGGTGGATTCTTCAGTTTGGTCCTGCCTCACATAGAAAGAAGTCTGCCTGCTCCGCCTGACCCGATAGCCCAACTGCCCAGGGGATGGGCCGTCAGGAAGGATGGGAGGCGCGACGTGACGCATGTGCTGATGGTGGGCGACGACGACGACTTGCGCTGCGTCATCCGCATGGTGCTGGAGGATGCCGGCCACACCATGCTAGAGGCGCCGGATGGCACGCGAGCCGTAGATCTGCTGCGCACCGCGGCGCGGCCGCTGGTGGTTCTGCTGGATCTGGCGCTGCCGCGTGCTGGCGATGGGGCGATTCTGCGCGCCATCCAGGCAGAGCCGGCGCTGGCCCGCCACTGCTATGTAGCCGTCACGGCGCTGGCCCCATCCAGGTTCAAGCCGCAGGTGCGCACCCTCATGGCCGCGGTCTGCGCTGAAGTGGTCGCCAAGCCATTCGATATTGATGACCTGCTAGCGGCCGTGCAGCGGGCAGATCAGCAGTTGGCTGCGCAATCGGACAGACTGGTCGGTCAGGGGGTCCAACTGGACAGGGCGCTCGGCGCGGGCTTCCCACCGGCCAGCACCAGCCACGGTTGACTGCGGCACATTCCAGCGGCTCGACGGCTCATCGCTGAAGACGCTGCGCCGGCCCCGTCTGTCCCGATAGATCAGCGCTGCATTCAAGTAGGCGGCAATCACGAAAGCCGAATCCACAGGCGCCTGGCCGAGCTAGTTGGACAACAGGGGGTGAGAAATACCCAATCACAAGGTGGCGAGAATTGCGGCAGGCGCTGGACGGAAGGCGCGCCACGAGAGAGTACGCCCCTCCGCCCAGTCGGCGTATTGGTCAGCGTCCTGGCCGCATCACGACGTAGTTGACCGCTACGACCACCACGACCATCACCAGGCCCATCACCCCCACGGCAAGTAGCCAGGCGCCAAAGCCCGCGCCGAAGGCCCATGCTGCCCACAGCGCCAGGCCGCCCAGCAGCAGAAATATCCCCAGCGCCATTCCTACCCAGCCCATCGCCAGGCCCTGCCGCTCGGCGTAGGTCAGCGCATGCGGTGTCGGTGTCTCTGCCCGCCCGGCACGCGGGATCCTGGTTAGCTCCTCGCGTTCTCGTTCGTCAAAGTTCGCTGCGGATGACATGACGATTGCCTCCTTCTCTCAGGTGGCTCACGAGTTGGGATCTCCTCTTCTCCCAGGTTCCAGCATCATCCACGGGTGGCACGAATCCGTCGCGGATCGCGGCATGCGTCGCACAGTCGAGTCACACCGCCCACACTACACCTGCCGCTAGACGCGGGCTGAGCTGCCGATGGGCGCGCAGTCAGGCGTAGAGTCGGCAGGCGTGCAGGGTTCGCCATATCATCCTGGGCAAGATTGGAGCGCTTTAGCCCTTGGTCACAGAGCCGGCGCCCGTCACATGCTGAGTGACGGCCGGATCACCGAGGTACACGATCGAGCCGACACCCGAGACGGTCGCGTCGAGCGTGTCGCGCACGTTGACTCGCGCCCTACCGGCTCCGCTCACCGTCACGCTCGCGGTGTTGCTTGTCAGATCGCCGGCCTCATAGGCGCCCGTCCCAGAGAGCGTGACCTCCTGGCGTGGAGCTGTGCCCGAGACAGTGAGCTTCCCGGCGCCGCTCAGCACCACACGCAGCGCGTCAGTCTGGATGCCGCTCACGGTGATGTTGCCAGCGCCTGAGAGGGTGAGGGCTTTGAGGTCCTTGACGGTCAGCGCGTAGGTGACACTGCGGGTGGGACGGATGATCTGACCCGACGGGCCACCAATGCGCAGGGTCTGGCCACTCACCGTTGTGGTGATCAGCGGCAGGATGTTGTCCTCGGCCGTGACGCTGAGCGACTCGGTCCCTGTCTGCTGAATGGTCATCTCGCCAAAGCCAGAGAACTCGAGCGCATTGAAGCCGCTCACCTGGCGTGTCTCCGTCTTGACGTTCCCAGAGCCGACGGTGACGTTCTCTCCCAACGGGCCGCAGGCCACCGACACCACCAGTATGCCGAGCATACCTATGAACATGACAGTGCGTCGCATAGGTCCACCTGCCTTTCCTTGCGGTCTGCGCGGGCATCCAGCCATCGCGGGTCACCTCGTGCGGACGCCGCTCCCGCGCGGGAGTATCGCCCGGCGACTTCGCGAGCGCGACACGGCCATGGCCCGCGATCACACGGGCGCGTCACACTTCCGCCATCTGGCGCTGACGCGACGGGCGAGCGGCCAGATCATCCTTGCTCGGCGGGCGAGATTCGTGCCACTCGCCCGCGCTCCCGCCGTAGCGGACCGGTCCACGCGGCGGCATCCTCCCTGGCCCCATCAGCACCCAAGCGGAGGCCGAGATCGTGGCAACTGTGACGCGCCTGAGAGACTGCGCGGCCATCTTGTTCTCGGCCTGTGAGATGTATGTACCTCGCTGTAGGCGCCGAAGGTCAGGAAACATCAACCGCCAGGCGCCAAGGCTGCGCGGTCGGGCGAAGCAACAGGACAGGATACGCTGAGAAACGCGAGCGGCGTGCGATGCGGAAGCAGACGAGATGAGAGCCCGCGCACGCTCCGACGATTGGAGGGTGTGGGACTCACAGCCAAAGGAGGCTGACCCGATGAAATATGCACGGATGGCCGTAGCGACAGCGCCCGCGGACAAGCTTGAAGAGTTTGTCCGTGTGTACGAGCAGGAGATTTTCCCTGCTCTCAAGTCTGTCAAAGGGTTCCAGGGAGCTTATCTGTTCACGAACGCGTTCAGTGGTGAGGGTGTCTCGCTCACTTTCTGGACAAGCGAGCAGGATGCCATGGCCTATGATCGCAGTGGCCAGTATGCTGAGCTGGTGGCCAAGGTCCGCCCGTTCCTTACCGCGGAACCAACGTTGAAGCGATATCACGTCTCGGCCGAGACGCCATTCCCCGCCGAGGCACTTCGCTAGCGCATTCAGGCGCCAACTGCAACGCGGCATGCATAGCATCGCACGCAAGCGAAATCTGCCGGTTCGTGCCCGCCATCGCCACTCCTCGCGGCCAGTACCAGGGCAGGAGTCGGACGCCCACTTCCGGGCGGTCATGCGATCCCTGCCCTCTTGCCATCTTACGCGCTGATCGTGAAGGTCTCTGAGCCGGTGGCAGTCTGTCCTTGCCACCGCGCCGTCACGGTCGCCGTCGCAGCTCCTACACACGCCGAGCCGATGGGCCACGTCCAGGTAACGTTACCGTCGGCATCCGCGGTCGCGTTGCCATGCAGTCCCTTGGCCTCGGCGCCATTGCAGTACCGGACAGTGATTCTCAAGCTGGCTCCAGGCTGTGTATGGACGCAGACCTTGCCGCTGTTGTGGAGCTGACCGCTGGCGCAGGTGAACGTAATGCTGAGTGCCGGGGGCTGTGTGGCCGCTGGCGTGGTAGACCCTTGCGGTGTGACGGTGGGGAGCTCCGTGGCGGTTGCGCTGCTGGCTGTCTGGCTCGCCTGGCTGCCGAGTGGGGGCGTGACGCCTCGCGGGTTGGTGCTGCTGGGCAGACGCGCGGCAAGAGCGACCGACAACGCGGCGATCAGCAGCACGACGATTCCAAGGCCCAGGGCCAACATCGTGCGGCGCGGCACGGCACGCAGACGACCGAGCACACCCGGGAAACGGCCTCTCCCGCCGCCACGCAACGCTGGGGCCGGGCCATCGGTGGCGGATGTGGATGCCGCCGAGCTATAGTCCTGTCCACTGGTATTGGCTGGCGGCCACGAGCCGAGCGACGGCCACTGGTCGGTCGGCTTCTCCTCGGGTAGCGGCGGCCAGTCAGGGAGCTGGGGCAGCTCGCCTGGGGCCGGCGGCGGTGGGCCGGACCGCTGTATGCGCCAGGTCTGGCCGATTGTCCGTGGTCGCTCTGATTCGCCGTTCCCAGGTTCCATCCGCTCGCCTCCCCACTGTTCGACGTCTTGCGCGCACGTCGCTTCTATTGTCCCTGAAGGTGTCAAGGCGCAATCTTGGCGTCCGGGCAGACGGCATGCGGCTCTTGGGCTACTCAGCGCCTCCATTGGCATACCCCCAAAGTGCTACGATGCATAGCAGGACTCCCTGCCCACGTGCCGGCGGCAGGCATCTGGGCTGCAGAGAACGGAGCGGCGGCCATGACGCGCACCTTCATCGCGATCGCTCTGCCTGGCCACGTGAAGGAGGCACTGGGGAGGCAGATCGCCGCCTTGGAGGAGGCGCTGAGGCGACGGTTCACCGTCCAGGAGAAGAAGCTGCCGCGTAGTGTGCGCTGGGCGGCGGTGGAGGGTCTGCACCTGACGCTGGCCTTTCTTGGCGAGCTGGATGACGACCGGCTAGCCGACGCGGAGCAGGCGGCAGTAGTGGCGGCGCGCGAGGGCGCTCCGTTCGCACTGCGCCTCACGCATCTCGGCTCGTTTGGGCCGGCACACTCGCCGCGGGTGATCTGGGCAGGGGTGAGCGGCAACCCCGATGCTCTCTCTGCGCTCGGCAACTTGCAGGTTCGGCTGACCTCCGAGCTGGAGATGCGCGGCTTCCCGCCGGAGGAGCGCCCCTTCGCGCCGCACCTGACGCTGGCGCGCGTCAATGAGCCGCTGCCGCCGGAGACCGCGCGCGAGCTGCCGGCGCTGCTGGCCGCGGCCGCCAGTGAGCGAGCCGACTTCACTGTGCGGGAAATCTGCGTGATGAAGAGCGAGCGGCTGCGGACCGGTGCGCGCTACACGTGTCTGCGGGCGTGCGCGTTGGAGGCGGAGACCGAGGGGATCTAGCGCGTAACCGCTGGGGCTGTACCCGTGACGGAGGTGGCATGTGGCAGGGCAATTCGCGGGCAAGGTGGCGCTGGTAACGGGCGCCGGATCGGGGATGGGGCAGGCGGCGGCGCTGGCCTTCGCACGCGAGGGGGCGCGGGTCGCGCTGGGAGATGTGGACGAGCGCGGCGGCGAGCAGACGCGGCGCGAGATTGCCGATGCGGGCGGCGGCGCGCTCTTGGTCCCCACCGATGTCTCACACGCGGCCGATGTCGAGGCGCTGCTTGCGGCAACGCTGGCCACCTTTGGCCGGCTCGACTGCGCGTTCAACAATGCCGGCGTCAACGAGGAGCACGCTCCACTCGCCGAGCTGGATGAGGCGCTCTGGGATCGCATTATCGCCGTCAACTTGAAGGGCATCTACCTCTGCATGAAGGCGGAGATTGCGCATCTGCGGCGCGCGAGCGGCGGCGCCATCGTCAACAACGCCTCGATCGTCGGCTTCACCGGCTCGCGCAATCATCCCGCATATGTGGCCAGCAAGCACGGCGTCATAGGACTGACGCGCGCCGTCGCACGTGAGGAGGCGGCAGCCGGTATTCGCGTCAACGCGGTCTGCCCCGGTGCGATCCACACGCCGATGTACGTGCGCATGGAGGGCGGCGATCCCGTGCACGACGCCGAGATCGCCGCCAGCATCCCGCTCGGCCGGCTGGGCCAGCCCGCCGACGTGGCTGGCGCGGTGCTTTGGCTCTGCTCGGAGGCCGCCTCATTCGTTACCGGCCACATGCTGGTGGTAGACGGCGGTGAGACCGTTTAGGCACATCCCGCCTGGGCGGCGTCTCGATAGTCTGCCATGAGTCTGTTGACCTGACTGCGGCACCTACGCCGCCATCCCGCCGTGCCCGAAAACAGCTCAGCCTTCCGCCTGTAGGTCGCATTTCTCCACGCTACACACCAATTGGGCAAGGATCTGACCCTCATGCTTCCGGTTTCGCCTAGCTCTGCCGCATGAAGGATCATGTACCGAGCTAACGCCGGTAGTCGGCGTTGGCGATTGCAGACAGCAT
>DASUBU010000137.1:0-14571 GCA_035763125.1 Ktedonobacterales bacterium | reverse complement strand
TTGGCGGACGCCCTTGCCCGTGCGGACACTCTCACGGGGTATGCGTGCGGCGCGCTCATCCCCAGGAGCGCCCATCGAATACGACTATCCCCCGCCTCGATGGAAGCGGGGGATGCGTATGGTGTATGCCGGTGCGCCGCGAGTGGCGCGGACTGCGCTACGGAAAGCGGTTGAAGAGGAACGTGCGCGGGCTGGCGTAGGCGAGCACCATCAGCACAATCCACAGCACGAAGGTCACCGGACCTACTAGCGAACCGAGGATGCCGAAGATGACGCCGATGACCCAGATCTTGGAAAGGATAGTCAGCAAGAGGCCGATGATGCTCAGGCCGCCGAAGATCGCCATGGATTGCATCGCGTGGCGGCGGACGGTGGCATTCTTCGTCTCGATGAAGAACATCACCAGCCCTGAGACCCACAGCAGCGCGTAGCACAGCACGCGCTCCCACTTCTCGTCAATGCCCAGGGTGGTCGGCGACGACAGGCTCGGCCGGGTGTAGCGGTACGACATCGCATCTCGCTCCTATCTTCAGCGTGCCCGCGGACTCCTCACCGCGGCGCCCGCGACTTCTCCAAGCTCACTCCGCACTGAATTACGATGCACGTCACAGCGGGTTGCACCAGAACATACATCAACCCACCCTCATGGATAGACTGTCATGTGGCAAACGCCTCAGATGTGCCTCGGTTTCAGCCGCACCAGCCGCCTGAATGCTCGCCGTCGCTTCTTGTGAGCCGATTGTGCCGCTCCCCTGCCGCTGGTGTGCTATGATGCTAGCGTAGGCCCTGCCGGCGGCAGGCCCTCATGCCGAGTTTTCGCAGAGCATGCCGGGCGGAGGAAGCGCCGCTGGCAGACAGGAGCATGCGCCGTATGGATAGCCTGGTTGGGCGCGAGGTGCTCTCGCAGCGCGTCCGCGCGGTCAAGCCGTCAGGCATTCGCAAGTTCTTCGACATCGCCGCCACGATGAGCGACGTGATCTCGCTCGGCGTCGGCGAGCCGGACTTCGTGACCCCCGACAACATCCGCCAGGCCGGCATCCAGTCTATCCAGCACGGTGATACGCACTACACCTCCAACTACGGCACGCTCGAGCTGCGCCAGGCGATCGCCGATCTGCTGGATCGGCGCTACGGCGTGGCCTACGATCCGGCCCACGAGATCATGGTCACGGTCGGCGTCAGCGAGGCGATTGACTGCGCGCTGCGGGCACTGCTCGATCCCGGCGACGAGGTGCTGATCCCCGATCCCGGCTATGTCGCCTATGAGGCCGACGTGGTCTTCGCGGGCGGCACGGTCGTCCCCGTGCCGTGCAGCGTCGCGGACGACTTCGCGGTGCGCGCCGAGGCCATCGCGGCGGCCATCACCCCGCGCAGCAAGGTGCTGCTGCTGGGCAACCCCAACAACCCGACCGGCACCGTGATTGCCCGCGACGAGCTAGAGCGGATCGCGCGGCTGGCTGTCGAGCATGATCTGATCGTGCTGACCGACGAGGTCTACAGCCGGCTGGTGTACGGCGGCCGCTTCACAAGTATCGTCGAGATGCCCGGCATGCGCGAGCGGGCGGTGCTGGTGGACGGCTTCTCGAAGGCGTACGCGATGACCGGTTGGCGGGTAGGCTACCTCTGCGCGCCAGCGCATATCCTGGAGGGTATCGTCAAGATTCACCAGTACGCTATCATGTGTGCGCCGACGATGAGCCAGGCTGCCGCGCTGGAGGCACTGCGCCATGGCGAGCCGGAGGTCGAGCGGATGGTAGCAAGCTACGACGAGCGCCGCCGGCTCACCGTGGCCGGCCTGAACGCCGCCGGGCTGCCGACCTACGACCCGAAAGGCGCCTTCTACGTCTTTCCGCAGATCACGCGTACGGGGCTGAGCTCCGAGGCCTTCGCCGAGAAGCTGCTTTTCGAAGAGAAGGTGGCCGTCGTGCCAGGCAGCGCCTTTGGCTGCGCGGGCGAAGGCTTCGTGCGCTGCACCTACGCGACCGCCAAAGACAAGCTCGAAGAAGCCGTTCAGCGCATCGGCCGCTTCGTGAGCCACTATAGCTAACACATTCGCAACCAACTGTCGTACATTCAGTGAATCGGCACGTATATCGCCCGTCATACAAGTGAAATCGCGCCATCGGGGCCTACGCCACTCATCAGGGCATGCGCGACACGCCCCGACGAGTCAGCCCGCCGGGATACCTGCCTGACGGCGAGCCGAAGCGCGCGATTGCTTCCTTGCGCGAGCGATTGAGGATACTCGCATCATGGCAACATCCACCACCACCGATAGCGCCGCCACGGCCACTGACTACGAGCTGGTGATCGGCCTCGAAGTCCACGCCCAGCTGCGCACCCAGAGCAAGATGTTCTGCGGCTGCTCGTCCGACTACGCCAACGCCGCCCCCAACTCGCACTGCTGCCCGATCTGCATGGGCTATCCCGGCGTGCTGCCGGTGATCAACAGTGAAGCCATAGACAAGACGATCATGACCGCGCTGGCGCTCAACTGCGAGATCCCCGAGTTCAGCAAGTTCGACCGCAAGAACTACGGCTACCCCGACCTGCCCAAAGGCTACCAAATCTCGCAATACGACCGCCCCTTGAGCCGCGACGGCTTCCTCACCGTCGAGGTGAACGGCGAGCAGCGGCGCATCGGCATCACACGCGTGCATCTGGAAGAAGATACCGGGCGGCTATTGCACCGCAACGAAGCTGGCGCGAGCTTTACGCTGGTGGACCTCAACCGCGCGGGCGTGCCGCTGATGGAGATCGTCGGCGAGCCCGACATCCGCAGCGCCGAGGAGGCGCGGCTCTACATGGAGAAGCTGCGCCAGATCTTGCTCTATCTCGGCGTCAGCTCCGGCCGCATGGAAGAGGGCGCGCTGCGCTGCGACGCCAATGTCTCGGTGCGTCCACGCGGCTCCAGTGAATTCGGCGTGAAGACCGAGATCAAGAATATGAATTCGTTCCGCGCCGTCGAGCGCGCGATTGCCTACGAGGCGCAGCGCCAGATCGAGATTCTGCGGAGCGGCGGGACCATCGAGCAGGAGACGCGCGGCTGGGTCGAGGACAAGGGCATCACCGTCTCGCAGCGCTCCAAGGAGTACGCGCAGGACTACCGCTACTTCCCCGAGCCGGATCTGCCGCCGCTGGTGGTCAGCCGCGAGTGGGTCGAGCGCATCCGCGCGCAGATGCCCGAGCTGCCTGATGCGCGGCGCGAGCGCTTCGAGCGCGCCTACAGTCTGGCGCACAAAGACGCCGTGGCGCTGACCGCCGAGCGCGAGCTGGCGGACTACTATGAGGATGTGCTGCGGGCTGGCAACGGGACGGGCGCGGCAGGCACGCCTGAGCGCGCGAAGACGGCCGCCAACTGGGTGTTGGGCGACCTGCGCCGCCTGCTCAACGCCGAAGGGCTGGAGATCACCGCGAGCCGCGTGAAGCCAGGCGACCTGGCCGCACTGCTGGCGATGCTCGACGCTGGCAAGATCAGCGGCAAGCAAGCCAAAGACGTGCTGGAGAAGGCATTCGCGGGCGGCGAGTCGCCGGCGGCGATTGTCGAGCGCGAGGGCATCGCCCAGCTCGCCGATACCGCCGCGCTCGAGCGCGTAGTGGACGAGGTTATCGCCGAAAACCCGAAGGCCGTCGAGGACTACCAGACGGGCAAGACCGCCGCCGTGCAGTTCCTCGTCGGTCAAGTGATGAAGCGCACGAAAGGCAGCGCCAAGCCCGATATCGTTCGTCCTATCCTGCTGGGCAAGCTCGGCCAGCCCTAGCCCGGCGGCGAGTGTCAGCGCTGACGCCGCACGCCATCGGGCACCGACTGCTGGCTGGGTCCACGATACACCGGAGTATCCCGCCCAGGACGCGGCAATCGCGCCGCGCCTCGGAGTCTGTGCAATTGAGGGGAGGTCCTCGCACCATGCACGACGACGTGCCGCGCAGCAAGAAGCCCAATCCGTATGAAGTAGCCGTAGCGCAGTTTGAGGCAGCCGCCGACCGGCTACATCTCGACGAGGACATGCGCGCCATCCTGCGCGAGCCCAAGCGGGAGCTGATCGTCCATTTCCCTGTGCGGATGGACGACGGCAGCGTTCGCATGTTCACCGGCTACCGCGTCCAGCACAACATCAATCGTGGCCCGGCGAAAGGCGGCATCCGCTACGACGCCGACGTGTCCCTTGACGAAGTCAAGGCGCTGGCGATGTGGATGACGTGGAAGTGCGCCGTGGTGGATATCCCGTTTGGCGGCGGCAAAGGCGGGGTGATCGTGGATCCCCACAAGCTCAGCAAGGCCGAGCTGGAGCGCCTCACCCGCCGCTATGCGACCGAGATCTCGATCCTGATTGGCCCCACCTCCGACATCCCCGCGCCTGACGTCAACACCAACGCGCAGATCATGGCGTGGATCATGGATACATACTCCATGCACGCCGGCTACTCGGTGCCGGGTGTTGTCACTGGCAAGCCGCTGGCCATCGGCGGCAGCGAGGGACGCAACGAGGCCACCGCGACGGGCGTTGAGATGTGCGTCAAGCTGGCGTACGAGGACATGAAGGTGCCTGTTCGGGGGGCGCGTGTCGCGGTGCAGGGCTTCGGCAATGCGGGCGCAATCGCCGCCGAGCTGCTCGCCAAAGAGGGCGCGCGGATCGTCGCCATCAGCGACCGCCAGGGCACGGCCTATGACGAAAGCGGACTCGACCTCGACGCGCTTACGAGGCACAAGCGCGAGACGGGCACCGTCGCGGGCACGCCAGGCACCCAGCGGCTCGGCCCGATGGACGTGCTGGAGGTCCCCTGCGATATCCTGGTGCCCGCCGCGACGGAGGGCGTCATCACTGCCGAGAATGCCCCACGCATCCAGGCGCGGCTGATCGTGGAGGCCGCCAATGGCCCCACCACGCCCGAGGCCGACAAGATCCTCTTCGAGCGTGGGGTGAAGGTGATCCCCGACATCCTCGCCAACGCGGCGGGCGTGACGGTGAGCTACTTCGAGTGGGTGCAGGACCTGCAAAGCTTCTTCTGGACCCCTGAAGAGGTGGGCGAGAAGCTGATGCACGTCATGGAGCGCGCCTACGCCGACGTCTCGCGCGTGGCCGCCGCCGAGCAGTGCGACATGCGCACTGCGGCCAACATGGTGGCAATCCGGCGCGTTGCCGAGGCGACCCAACTGCGCGGCATCTATCCGTAAGCAGCCGCCTGCGCGTGTTCTACAAGGGCGGGATCGTATGTCACGGTCCCGCCTTCGTGCTGCCTGTGGCGTTGTGGCCACATGCCTACATCAAGGCGGCGCGATCCAAATGCATCGCCTGCAATCCTGGAACGCGCATGAAGTCCCCATCGAGCGTCACTACGGTGAGCTTATGCTCCAGCGCTGTCGCGGCAATCAGTGTGTCCACATCGCCGATCAGGCCGGGGCCATGTGGTGGTCGCATCGCTCGCCGCAGATCGGCATAACGTTCGAGAATCGCGTACGAGAGCCGGAGAGGTGTGACCTGCTGAAGGACAATTCGCAGCGTCGCGCGGCGATCTGAGAAATCAGGCTCACCGCGAATGTACTCTATTGCTTCGCCGTAGACGACCAAGCTGGTCGTCGCCTCGTCCGCCACGATCCATGGCTGCACCAGTCGCATTGCACCTGCGCGCCCTTTCATGTAAGCGACGACAACCGCATTGTCGAGCAAGTACCTCTTCATAGATCATCAAGCTCGATCGGCGGCGTAGGCTTGCTCTCGTGTCGAATGCGGTCTAGAGCGGCGAACTCGTCATCATCTTGCATGTCAGCCCACGCTCCGGAGACAGCCAGCGCAGCACGCACCGACGGCGGCAGGTGTGCGTAATCGGGCTGCTCGACCGTAGATGGCGCTGGCTCCAGCGGCTCGGTGTTATCCTCGATGATCTGCGCGATCTCTTCCTGGAGCTCAGGAGGCAGCTCGTCGACATGCTTCAGGGCGCGCTGCAAGCGCTCGATCATGATTGCCTCCCCCATGTCATGTGCACCGCGGCGAATGCCTGGCTTATCGCGGAGTATCGCACATTGTGGCGCTTGCCATCTCAGATCGCGCGCTGCCCTAAGCTAGCCAGCGGAGCGTATCTCCCCGATGGCCGCCACCAGCCGGTCAATGTCTTGCTCGGTGTTGTAGAAGCCAGTGGCGACCCGGTTGGCCTCGGGCGAGGGTGTGTGGCGGATGAGGATGCCGCGCGCCTCCAGTTTGGCTGAGAGATCAGCGGGGGCGATGCCTTCCACTCGGAAGTGGACCAGCCCTGCCATGCGGTCGGCCGGCGTCAGCAGCGTCACGCCGTCGAGCGCGGCGAGCGCATGATAACAGTAGCGTCCGAGCGCCGCGATCCGAGCATATGCCCACGCCCAGCCGACCTCCTCGCCGATCCAGCGCAGGCTGGCCGCCAGCGCGCGCAGGCCGCCGGGCGAGAGGGTCGCCGCTTCGTAGCGTTTGGCGCTCGCGGGCGGCACGAAGTGGCCTTCGGTATCACTCATCCCCGCGCGGACGCCAAAGTAGCCGATATAGGTCTGCTGGATCTCCGCCCAACGATCGCGCCGCACGTACAGCGCGCCGGTGCCGTCCGGCCCACAAAGCCACTTCTGGCCTGAGCAGGCGTACGCATCCACTCCCAGCGCATGCACATCCACCGGGATCATGCCGCCGGACTGGGCGGCGTCACAGATGAAGAGCGCGCCCGCCTGGTGGGTCAGCTCGACCAGCTCGGCCAGCGGCAGCACCATGCCCGTCGCCCACGAGACGTGCGAGAGGACGACCGCGCGCGTACGCGGGCTCAGCGCGGCGCGCAGCTGCTCGACCGGGTCGCCGCCCGGCAGACCGATCGCCGTCATGCGGATGCGTACGCCGTGGCGCTGATGCAGCAGGTAGGTCGGATAGAGCCCGCCGGCGTGCTCGGTGCTGGCCGTCACCACCTCGTCGCCCGGCTGCCAGGTAAGCCCATGCAGGGCAATATTCATGCCCTCGGTGGTGTTGTGCGTCAGCGCCACCTCGTCGGGATCGCAGCCCAAGAGCGCGGCGAACGCTTGGCGTGCCTCGTCCAGGCCCGCGAACATCCGGCCGAAGGCGGAGGCGCCGATGCGTCCGGCTTCCAGCTCCTCACGGGCACAGGCGAGCAGGGCCTCGTAGGCTTGCCGCGATAATGGACCATTGGTACCTGTGTTCAGATAGGCGTAGCGCTCGGTCACCGGCAGCGCGGCGCGAATCGCGGCGATCTTGGCGCGGTCGTCAGTCGCTGGTGCGCGCGGCTCGGCCGCCGCGTCGTTCGCAAACAGGCTCATGAGCACTCCTGTCCGGTGGGTGAGCTGGAAGCACGATCAAATCAGGGGTGACACGAGGATACCACACATCTATCGTACCGCGAATCGCATGCCGCCTAGCCCCCGCTAGGAGCGAGCACTCTCCAGCGCCTCGCCCAGCCGCAGCAAGAAGTGCCGCCAACCATCTAGGTGACCGCGGCGCATCACAGAGGCCGCCTCGCTCTCATCGTAGGGGCCGTGCGTGAGTGTCAGGCGGGTGCCGCCGCCAGGCAGCGGCGCGAAGCGCGCATTCACGTCCGTCTCGTCGGCCTCCACATCGCCGTCCCAGCACCACGTGAAGGCCAACTGCTCGCCAGGCTCGACGGCGGTATAGCGGCCGCGGAGATGCCAGTCGTTTGGCGGCCACGCCAGGTGGTAGGCGCCGCGCACGCGCACGTCCAACTCTGCCACACGCGGCCACCAGAGCGTCAGCAGCTCCGGCTGTATCCAGTAGGTAAAGACGGACGCGGGCGTGGCGTCAGGACACTCTGCCTCGACCACCAACACATCCGGCCCCGCCGGCTGCTCGACGACATTGCCTGGCATCGGTTGCCCTCCGTCCATGCCTCGCTCGCGCTCCACATCGGTGCCCGCTATCGCGAGTATATCGAACAGGCGTTCTGGCGTCAACCGGCTGATTGTGCCGTTCGCTCACAATGTTATACTGAGGAGACCACGGCCGTCGCGCATTGAACGCGACCCAGGGTACTCGACGAAGAGGACACAGACAGATGGCAGGACGTACTCCTAGCAAGCCGGCGAGCAAAGTCGCGCGCGCCGAGCACAATGGCCGCAACGGACGCGCTGGCGCCGCAACGCAGCCACGCCTCGATCTGGACCTGCTCAAGCGTCTGACCGAGACGCCCGGCGTCGCCGGACGCGAGGAGCGCATCCGTGCGGTCGTGATGGATGCACTGCGCCCGCTGGTGGATGAGCTGCGGGTAGACGCACTGGGCAATGTGATCGCCCTCAAACGGGGCAAGGGCCAGCGCAAGGTGATGCTCGCCGCGCACATGGACGAGATCGGCTTCATGATCCGCCACATTGACGAGCGCGGGTTCCTCTCACTGCAGCCGCTGGGCGGCTTCGACGCGCGGGTGTTGGTCGCCCAGCGCGTCCACGTCCACACGCGCGACGGCGCGGCGCTGCACGGCGTGCTGACGCCCGCCGCCAAGCCGATTCACATGCTGGGCGACGAGAAGCCGGCCGCCGCCAAGCTCGACGAGCTGTACGTGGACCTCGGGCTGCCGGCCGATCAGGTGCGCGAGCAGGTCTCGCTGGGCGACTCCGTCACGCTCAACCGCACATTGGAGCCGGTCGGCGAGAATGTGATCGCCAAGGCGATGGACGACCGCGCCGGGGTCTTCACGATGATCGAGGCGCTGCGCCGGCTGGGCACGCATGAGGTGGATGTCTACGCGGTCGCCACGGTGCAGGAGGAGGTTGGCCTGCGCGGCGCGACCACCGCTGCCTTCGCCGTCGAGCCAGATGTCGGCATCGCGCTGGACACCACGCTGGCGATGGATACGCCCGGCATGCCGGAGAACGGCGCCGTCACGCGGCTGGGCGATGGCGTGGCGATTAAGGTCTTCGACAGCAGCTTCATCCCCAACCACAAGCTCGTCGCGCACCTGCGGGCGATTGCCGAGCGCGACGGCATCCGCCACCAGCTCGAAGTGTTGCCGCGCGGCGGGACCGACGCTGGCGCGATGCAGCGTTCGCGCATGGGGGCGGCGGCGATCACGCTCTCGATCCCCTCGCGCTACGTCCATACCGTCAACGAGATGGTCAACACCGGCGATCTCGACGCCGCCGCGACACTGCTCGCGCGCTATCTCGAAGACGCGCACAGCGGCTCGTACGAGCTGGGCTGAGCCGTGCCGCCGTGCCGGCGCGCCGCGGCGCACGCTGGAGGCCGCGGCGCGTCCCGGCACGAATGAGAGTCACCGAAGCAGCCGGGCACAAAAAGTGCCGCAGTGAGCCGCGTGGAGATTCCACTATGCCAAATAAGAATCCGCCTCCCTTCGTGCGGCCGTTCGGCGAGCTGGTGCGGCACTACCGCCAACTACGGGGCCTGAGCATCGAGCAGGTCGCCGCGACGGTGGGCATCGCCCCCAGCGCGCTGAGCACCATCGAGAGCGGCGTGCGCACGCCGCCCACGCCGAAGCACGTCGTCCAGGCGCTGGCAAATGTCTTCGGGTTGAAAGGCGACGACCGCGAGATGTTCGAGCTGGCGGGCACCTGGGACGGCCAGTTCCTTGGCGCGCTTGGCCACTTGATGCCCAGGCAGGCGCGCGAGGCGCTAGGCATCGGTCCCCCGGCGGCGAATGCGGCGGCGCTGCCCCCACTGCCGGCCTCGATCCTCGTCTTCCTGATCGCCGATGTGCGCGGCTATTCGCGCTTCACGCAGGATGAAGGCGACGCCGCGGCGGCGCGACTGGCCGAGAAATTCGCGGCCATCGCGCGGGCGACGGTCGAGCATTGGGACGGGCGGCTGATCGAGCTGCGCGGTGACGAGGCACTGGCCGTCTTCGCCTCGGCGCGGCAGGCCGTGCAGGCCGCGCGCGACATGCAGGAGCGCTTCGCCGAGGCCACCGCCGCCGATCCAGCGCTGCCGTTGCCTGTGGGCGTCGGGCTGGACGTGGGCGAGCCGACGCCGGTGGAGGAAGGCTATCGCGGCTCGGCGCTCAACCGGGCCGCGCGGCTCTGCTCACTGGCCGGGGCGGGCGAGGTGCTGGTGAGCGCAGGGGTCGCCTACATCGCGCCCAAGGTGGAGGGGCTGACCTATACCGAGCATGGGCGCTTCCAGCTCAAGGGATTTGACGAGCCGACGCTGGTGGTGCGGGTGACGCCTGAAGCTCCCGCGCTCGCCAAGCCATCGCTGCCGGCGCCCGCATCCTCGCCGACGCGCTCTTCTGGCGACGAGTAGCCGCTATGCCGCCGCTCTTTCGCCGCGCCGCGATTCTTGGCCTGGGGCTGATGGGTGGCTCGCTGGGTCTCGCGCTCCACGCGCATGGCGCCGCCGAGACCGTCGCCGGCTACGATGCACTCGCTGGCCGTGCCGAGCAGGCCCGCGAGCGCGGCGCGATTGACGTGGCCGCCGCCTCACCGGGCGAGGCGGTTCGCGCGGCCGATCTGGTGGTCCTGGCGGCGCCCGTCGGCGCCACCCGCGATCTGCTCGCCGCGAGCGTCCCCGCGCTCGCCCCGCACGCGCTGGTGACCGACCTCGGCAGCACCAAGCGCAGCGTCTGTGCCTGGGCGGAGGCGCTGCTGCCCGATCCAGGCTGCTTCGTCGGCGGGCATCCGATGGCTGGGCGCGAGCAATCCGGCATCGAGGCCGCGGTCGCCGATCTCTTCGCGGGGGCCGTCTGGTGCTTGACGCCCACCCCAGCCACCGATCCCGCCGCCCTCACCCGCGCGGAGGCGCTCGTCCAAACGCTGGGAGCCCGCCCGCTGGTACTCGCTCCTGATCGTCACGATACGCTGGTCGCCGCCATCAGTCATCTGCCGATGGTGGCCGCCGTCACCCTGGTGGAGACGGTCGCCGCCGATCCAACGTGGCCGGAGGCGGCGCCGCTGGCGGCCGGCGGCTTCCGAGATACGACGCGCGTCGCCTCGGGCAGTTCGGCGATGGCGCGCGATATCTGCCTCACCAACGGCCCCGCCATCCTGGCCTGGCTCGATGCCTATCAAGACGAGCTCAGCCGGTTGCGCGCGGCGATTGTGGCCGGCGACGCCGAGGCCATCGAGCACGTATTCGCACAGGCGCGCGCCGCACGCGAGGCGTGGCTGAATAGCCGGGGCAAAGGATAGCCGTTCGTCCCCTACTGCTTGCCGGCCGCCCGTCTGCATCGCTACAATGCTAGCGCGCCACGATTCAGAACGCATCGGTACGTTTGGGCGTGGCAAGGCTCCGCCGTATGCCGGCGGCTTCGAGAAGGAGTGCAGCGCGTGAATTCGCAAGACATCGAGCATGCCCGGCACATGTTCGCGCGGTGGGCCGACGAGGTGCGGGCCAACCCCGACATCGCCCCGCTGATCCGCGACGCGCTGGCTGAAAGCGGGCTGCTCGCTGTCTTTGGCTCCGGCGATGCCCTCGACGTGGTGGATCTGCTCGACGCCGGCGGCGAGGACGCCCTGCACGCGCGGCTGAGTCAGCTCACGCTCTCGGAGCTGAAGAGCATCATCGCGGTCCGCGGCTACGATCCCGAACAGGAGACCGCGCGCTGGCGCAGCCCCAAGAAGCTGATGGCGCTGATCGTCGCCAAGGCCAGCCAGCAGCTCGAGAAGGAGACCGCGCAATCCTCCGGCGCCTCCTGGATGCTGTGAAACACCCTCCGCGCACTCAAGTGCGCAACGCCAGACCACCCGCGTGCGCGCGGCTATGTGCGAAGATGTTTGTTGCCCAGGCCTGGGCGGGCTATACTCTGCGACGAAGCCCGCCGCGCTCCTAGTGATCGAGCTAGCCGGCTATCCGCCGGTTGGGCCGCGCGAGTAATCGTCCGCGCGCAGTCTGGCAGACACACGACACGACTGGCCTTCGGCACGACATATCGTCTCATCATCGCGAGCGGGCTTGCCGCGGCACTGAGGCACGGAGGAGATGGACCGCGTGAGCAGAATCCTCGATACGATTGACCATCCCGCGCAGCTCAAAGCGCTTTCTTCAGCGCAGCTCAAGACGCTCGCGCGCGAGATCCGCCAGGAGATCATCGAGACTGTGGCCCTGCGTGGCGGCCACCTGGCGCCTAACCTTGGCTCGGTGGAGCTGACGCTGGCGTTGCACATCGCCTTCGACGCCCCGCGCGACAAGCTGGTGTGGGATATCGGCCACCAGGCCTATCCGCACAAGCTCGTCACTGGCCGGCGCGATCGCTTCCGCACGATCAAGCAGCTCGGCGGCCTCTCGGGCTATCTGCGGCGCGACGAGAGCGACTTCGACGCTTTCGGCGCCAGCCACGCCAGCACCAGCATCTCCGCCGCGCTTGGTATGGCCGCCGCGCGCGACATCCGGGGCGAAGATGACCAGGTGGTCGCGATCATCGGCGATGGCGCGCTGACCGGCGGGATGGCGCTCGAAGCGATCAACAATGCGGGGGCGATGAAGAAGGACTTCATCATCGTCCTCAACGACAACGACAAGAGCATCTCTGACAACGTCGGCGCGCTGCACGCCTATCTGGGGAGGATTCGCACCGACAAGCACTATCGCCAGCTCCGCAATGCCGCCGGCCACATGCTCGACCACGTCCCCGGCGGGACGCTGGCCAAGGGCGTCGCCGAGCGCTCGGTGCGCAGCGCGAAAGAGTTCGTGCTGCCCAGCCGCAGCGGCGTGATCTTCGAGGAGCTGGGCTTCACCTTTCTCGGCCCCTTCGACGGTCACGACACCGACCGGCTGGTAGATGTCTTCGAGATGGCCAAGAACCTGGACGGTCCGGTGATGATTCAGTTGATCACCAAGAAAGGGCTGGGAGCCGCATTTGCCGAGGCTGACCCGACCAAGTTCCACGGCCCCGGCGCCTACGATCCCCTCACGGGTGAGATGAAGAAGAAGTCCGGCGAGCCGCCCAAGTATCAGGATGTCTTCGCCGAGGCGCTGGTCGAGCTGGCCGGCCGCGATACGTCCATCGTCGGCATCACCGCGGCGATGGCCGAGGGCACGTCACTCTACAAGCTGCAGAAGGCTTACCCCGAGCGCTACTTCGACGTCGGCATCTGCGAGCAGCACGGCGTGACCTTTGCCGCTGGGCTGGCGTGCGAGGGCATCAAACCGGTAGCGGCGATCTACTCGACCTTCATGCAGCGTGCCTTCGACCAGGTGCTCCACGACGTGTGCGTGCAGAATCTGCACGTCGTCTTCCCGATGGATCGCGCGGGGATCGTCGGCGAGGACGGCCACACGCAGCATGGCGTCTTCGACATCGGCTTCATGCGGATGATGCCGAATATGAAGGTGATGGCACCCAAGGACGAGAACGAGCTGCGCCACATGCTCTACACCGCGTTGCAGCTCGACGGGCCTATCGCGCTGCGCTATCCGCGCGGGAGCGGACTGGGCGTGGCGCTGGATCCTGAGTTCCAGATGCTGCCGGTCGGCAAGGCGGAGCTGCTGACGGCAGAGGACGAGATCGAGCAAGCCGACGTGGCGATTCTGGGCTACGGTCATATGGTTGCCCCTGCGCTGGAGGCGGCGACGGAGCTTGGCACCGAGGACGGCATCCGCGCCGTGGCGGTCAACGCACGCTGGGCCAAGCCGCTCGATGAGGAGCTGATTCTGCGCCTGGCCCGCGCGACCAGCTGCCTGGTGACGGTTGAGGATCACGCGGCGGCCACTGGCTTCGGCAGTGCCGTTGCCGAGCTGCTGCATGCGCGCGGCCTGCACGACGTGAAGCTCGCCATCATCGGGCTGCCCGATACGTTCGTCGAGCACGGCGCGCCGGCGATCCTGCGCGAGCTGTATGGCCTATCTTCGGGCCACATCAAAGACGTGGTGCGCGAGCTGGTCCGCCCTGGCGCCCATAGCGGCTATCCGGTCAGCAAAGGGGAAAAGAAGACCGAGCGCGCACGATAAGTTAGAGACCCTGAAACGTCTACCCCCTCTTGCCACCTGGCAGGAGGGGGTATAGTGTGCCGAAGGCAGCACGGTCAACGTCTCTAATATGGAGAGCGGGCAGGTGGGCGCGTGGTCGGGGCGTAACTCGCCACGATCCCCGCAAATACCCCCTTGCGGTCTAGGCGGAGCCATGATATACTCTTAATTTGGCTGCACCTACTTTGGCGCGGGCAGGGGTTTGGCTGGCGGTCCGGCTGGCTTCAGGGGTCCAGGCAGGAGCTGCGGCGTGGCGTTCGCGGTGCGCTCCGCGCGGGAATCCGCCCGCTGCGAGTGCGGGATGAAGAAAGGAACCTATGGCCAAGCGTGATGCGATAGAAGTCGAGGGCACGGTCGTCGAATCGCTGCCCAATACGATGTTTCGTGTCCTTCTGGCCGATGGGGAACGTACGGTACTCGCCCATCTCTCCGGCAAAGTGCGCATGAATTTCGTGCGTATTGTCCCCGGCGATAAGGTGCGCGTCGAGTTGAGTCCCTACGACCTTACCAAAGGCCGCATCACCTGGCGGAACCGCACGTAGCCCAGCCCGGCACGAGCCTCTGGTGCTCGCTCGCCGCGGCGACCGCTGGTGGCGGCCGTACGGCAAGCGTTTGCGTGTGACATCGCGCGATGGGCACCCGGGAGAGCCGGTATCGCATCGGCATTAGCAATCAATCATTC
>DASUBU010000136.1:0-12310 GCA_035763125.1 Ktedonobacterales bacterium | reverse complement strand
GAGCCGCCGGCCGGCTTCCGTCAGATAGAGGCGATTGCAGCGGCCCTCTGAGCGCCGCTCGATCAGTCCCGCTTCGGCCATGCGGTCGAGCAGCTGTGTCACGTTGCCTTTCGTTACCAGCAGACGATCGGCTAGCTCCTGCTGCGTCAGCCCCTCCGAGCCGCCAACCTGCGCAAGCACGTCGAACTGCGCCATGCTCAGCCCCTCTGTGCGCAGTTGCGCCACCAGCAGCCTCTCCATCTTGTGATAGACACGTGTGAGCCGCACCCACACAGCTACGGCGCGCCGGCGGGCTGTGGGGTCGTCACGCAGATTCGGAGTGTTCATGCCTACACTGTATCATACCGGCCGCGCTTGCATAGCGGCTGCCTGATATCAGCGCAAAGTGTGGCTGCGCCAGAGGCCAAGCCGTCGTTCCTGTGCGCTTGTGGTGGTCTTGGGCACAGCCACAGCTCACGCAATCGCCCGATCCACCGCCGGCATCGCCAACGCCGTGTTCGCCGCAACCGGCCGCCGGTCGAGCTCAGAAATCCGGTACTTGAGCTTGCGCGTAATTGTCCGTAGCGCGCATCGGTTTCGGTAGACTGTGATCACCTCCCCATCCAGCGCCACCAGCACAGTCGTCCCTTCTAGTCGTGCCGCCCAGCTCGCGCGGCGATCAGCAGGCGGGATGTCACGCCGGCCCAGGAAATAGAACATGACACCGGTGCGATAGACGATCCGCCCGTGATCCAACACGTACTCCACGGCGTCGAGTGCGACATTTCGGCGCGAGGCGCGCGTACGCGCGTGTTTGGTGAACCGTTGCGGGCGCCGCTGACGCGGTAGCTCTGAGACTCCATCGCCGCACTCGCTACCATACTCCTCACGCCACACCTCGGCCAGCTCGCTGTCATCTTGCCACATCGCAGCTACCACTGTGCCTGCCTCCGTTCCGAGCCTACATACGTCTCATCACTCGCCTACTGTGTCCATACAGCAACAGCGGACGCATCCGGAAACAGGCATGCGCTGGAACCACTTGGTCCCGGCAGTGGTGATGTCATGAGGTGCCGCGCGTGGATTTCCCCATGGTTGCGGTTGGGCATTGACCGCTGTCCAAGACACACTGGCGTCACGTCTGGACTGGCTCTGGATTGGCTGATGCTCGTCCCGTCGCAAGGACTCGTCGCTCCACTGTTGTGCCGCCTGCTGCCGAGCAGCAACCACCAGCTCGTACCAAGCGGGCTTATGTGTGCCGTCCAGACCCGATGACACAGAGCCGTGCTGGCATATATGTTGCAGCCCCGCCCCGACCGGCATGGCGGTGTCCGCGTCCTTTTGCGAAAGGAGGGTCAGCGAGCACCGACGGGACGGGGCACCCACTTCGCGCCATCGGTCCATGGGGCCTATGAGGGTCCGCACGCGATGAAGCACGCACCATTGGCAGACAATGGCACATCGGAGAGGAGAAGCCGCGCATGGCCACGAGTACCGTGGCGTCCACGACCGCGCCGACCTACTGGTCCGAGAAGTTTCGCCGCGTTAGCAACAGCGATCCCGAGCTGGAGGCGCACGGGAAGTATTACACGTGCTCTTTCCTACTCGATATGGAGAAACATCGCTACCTTGTAACCGTGTACAACGGGAGGGTCGAGGAGATAGACGTTGACCCCGGGCCCCTTGACGAGCGCTATCAGTTTGCCATTCGCGCCAGCGCCGATACCTGGCGCAAGTTCTCGCAGCCGACCCCGCCGCCAATGTACCACGGGATCTGGGCCGCGTCCTTCCAGCGCGATATGCGCCTGGAAGGTGACCTGCTGGTGCTGATGCAGAACTTGCGCTGCCTCACTCGCCAGCTCGAGCTGCTGCGTGTGACCGGCGCACCGGTCTAGGTGTGTATCTGTCTACTATGTAGCCGTCTACCAAACCAGCGAAGGAGGGGCAGATCAATGGCACGGATCTCACCGGTGACCGGACACTATGTGACGATTGACGTGCAGGGCGATGAGTGCAAGGTCTTCTATCTCGAGAACGGCAATGGACGCCCGCTCGTCTGTCAGCATACCGCCGGCTGCCACAACCACCAATGGCGCGACCTCCTGGAGGACGAGGACATTACGCGCTATCACCGCGTGATCGCGTACGACCTCGTCCGCCACGGCAAATCCGACCCGCCGAAGAATCGCGAGTGGTGGAAGGAAGAGTACCAGCTCACCGCCGACTACTATGTGGACTTCATCGTGGCGTTCTGCGACGCGCTTGAGCTCCAGGAGCCCATCTTTATGGGCTCGTCGTTTGGCGGCAACGTCGCGCTTCAGCTCGCCTGGAGGCGTCCAGATCGGTTTTCGGCCGTGATTCCTGTCGAGGGGGCTGACTACTCGCCGGGATTCTACCTTGACTGGTGGCACCATCCCCACGCCAACGCCGCGCAGGTCTGCGCCAGCGGCGTCTGGGATCTGATGGCGCCGCAGTCACCAAATCGAGACCGCTGGGCCACGTGGTTCTACTACACTCAAGGATCCGAGGCGTTTAAGGGCGATCTGTACTTCTATTCGGTGGACCACGACCTGCGGGGCAAGCTGCAGGAGATTGATGGGGAGCAGTGCCCCGTCATCATGCTTACCGGTGAGTACGATTACCTGACGACCCCGCAAGACGGCCAGCGCACTGCGAGCCAGATCCGTGGGGCGGAATTCATCGAGATGAAGGGGATCGGCCACTTCCCCATGAGCGAGAACTATCCCGTTTTCAAGGGCTACCTCCAGCAGGCCCTCAAGCGCATTGACGAGCGCTTGACCGCTCGCCGCCAGCCGGCAGGCGTGGCGGGATAGCCGACGGGCCGAGATAGGATGGGGTGACGCGGCGGCAGGCTCTGCTCCTGCTCGCCGCGTCGCTCTGCAGCAACGCCCTGGCTTCTTTCCTCTCTCTGGCCCTCTGTGCCCTCCTTGTGAAGCCATTCGCCCAGCGTGCTACACCTGCGCCGCAGGCCCGAGCTGGAACGCGCCGTCCTTCTCGAAGAGCGTGCCGTCAATCCACACCTCTCCGCCGCCGGCCGCCGCGCGCAGATCGCAGATCATGTCCCAGTGCAGCGCCGAGACGTTCTTGCCGCCGGTCTCGGGGTAGCTGTTGCCGAGCGCCATGTGAATCGTGCCGCCGATCTTCTCGTCGTAGAGGATGTTCTTGATGCCGCGCGTAATGCCAAAGTTGTTGCCGAAGGCGAACTCGCCCACATAGCGCGCGCCCTCGTCCATCTCCAGCATCTCGTCGAGGTAGCGCTGGCCGGTGGCGGCGGTCGCCGCGACCACCCTGCCGCGCTCGAAGGTCAACCGCACATCCTGCACCAGATGGCCACTGGTGACTGTGGGGATAGTGAAGCGGATGGTGCCCTCAACCGAATCCTCGATGGGGCCGGTGAAAAACTCGCCGCTGGGGAAGTTGCGCTTGCCGTCGCTATTGCGAAAGATACGCCCCTTGATCGAGAGGCGCAGGTCGGTGTCGGGCGCGATCACATGCACCTGGTCCTTGTCGGTCAGCCAATCCACGTAGAACTGCTGCGCGCGCCCCAGCTCGCGCCACTTCTCGGCCGGGTCAGGATCGTTGAGGAAGCAGGCCTGATAGACGAACTCCTCGAAGTCCGGCAGCGACATGTCGGCTTCCTGGGCGTAGCCGGAGGTCGGCCAGAGCGTACCGCACCACTTTTCCTCACCGGCCGCGCCGCGCTGCATGCGGATGCGGAAGAGCTCGCGCTGCGCCTTGCTCAGCAGCTTCTGGCGCGCGGGATCCACATTGGTGAGGTAGCGCGGGTTGACTTCGCTGGCGATGTTGAGGCGGCAGTTGATCTGCTCGGCCAGCAGCTTCGCGCCCGGGTCAATGTACGCGAGCTGCTCGTCGCCGCCCTCGCGCAGCAGCACCTCGGTGAGGCTGGAGAGGCCGATGCGCGGGATGGGATGGCCCCCCGCGCGCAGCACCTCGCGGTAGACCTCGCGCACCAGCGGCTCGGCCGCCGGTCCGGCTTGAATCAGCACCGTCTCGCCCGGCTGCACGCTCAGGCAATAGCCCACCAGCGTCTTCGCCCAGCGCTCGATCCGTGGATCCATCGTGTCGTCCATCCCTCTCTACTCACATCACAACTATGCGAGCCGCGTTCGCATCACTCGCCTGACGGTCTGGTATCCCTGCCGCTCATAGAACGCCCGCGCGGATGCGTTGAACTCCCAGACCACCAGCTCGACCTCTAATGCCCCCCGATCGCGCGCCCACTGGTGCGCCCGTTCCATCAGCAGGCGCCCGATTCCCGTGCCCTGAAAGGCCGCAGCCACGACCAGATCGTCAATCGAGACAAAGCGGCGCGGCACGAACAGGGGAAGATTGGGGGCACTCCGCACGGAACAGCGAAGCAATCCCACGAGAGCACCCTGATGCACCGCCACGAAGGCGGCGCCCTCCTCGTCCGCGAGCATGTGGGCAAAATACTCTCGCGGGCGCGCAGGTCCCGCGACGGGCTGGAAGAGGTCAGGCAGTGCCTGGGCGTGCAATTGATCCAGTTGGACGAAAAGGGCACACACCGCCTCGTAGTCTGACTGGGAGGCTTCCCGAACCACAACCTCCATCGCCCCGAGTCCTCCCTACGCAGCCTCCCGCCACGACGAGCCAAGAATTGCTTGCTGCCGCACCGGCGGCCGCTAGATCACGACGTCGTTTTCGTCATCGCGCCCTTGCGCGCGCGCTGCTCCGCGAAGTGGCGCAGCAGCAGATCGAGCGGCAGCGCATTGAGCACCTGGCCGGCGGCCAGCCAGCCCTTGCGGCCGACATCCAGCCCATAGCGCACGTTCTGCAGGCCGGCGGGACTGTGCGCGTCGGGGGTGATGGGAATCATCACGCCGCGGTCCGTCGCGTAGCGGATCAGGCGCCAATCGAGATCGAAGCGGTGCGGATCGCCGTTCAGCTCGATGTCGGTGCCGACCGCCGCCGCGCGATCAATCACCGCCTCCAGGTCCGGCATGTAGCCGGGCCGGCCCAACAGGAGCCGCCCGGTTGGGTGCCCCAGAATCGAGCAGTAGGGATTCTCGACGGCGCGAATTAGGCGGCGGGTCTGCTCCTCCGGCGAGAGGTTGAAGTTGCCGTGGATCGAGGCCACCACGAAGTCGAAGCTCGCCAGCGTCTCCTCGTCGTAGTCCAGCGTGCCATCCTTCAGGATGTCGCACTCCACCCCCTTGAGAATGCGGAGGCGTCCGGCGTACTCCTCGTTGAGCCGATCAATCTCCGCCTGCTGGCGCTTGACCGCCTCACGGCTCATGCCGCCGGCATAGGCCGCCGCCTGGCTGTGGTCGCACATGCCGAGATAATGCTTGCCTAGCGCCAGCGTGGCCTCGGCCATCTCGCGGATGGTGGCGCCGCCGTCGCTCCACGTGCTGTGGACGTGCAAGATGCCCTGGATGTCGTCCCAGGTGACGAGCTGGGGCAGCTCGCCTCGCTGCGCCGCCTCGATCTCGCCGCGCTCCTCGCGCAGCTCCGGCTCGATATAGGCCATGCCTAGCGCAGCGTAGATATCCGCCTCGTCGTGGCAGGGAATCAGCGTGTCGCCGTTGAAGATGCCGTACTCGTTGATCTTGATGCCGCGGGCATGGGCCATGCCGCGCAGCGCGACGTTGTGCTCTTTGGAGCCGGTGAAGTGGTGCAGCGTGTAGGGATATTCGTCGTCGCTCACCACGCGCAGGTCGAGCGCGATCCCGCTGCGCAGCACGACGCTGGTTTTCGTCTCGCCCTTGCCCGTGACGGATTCGACGTTCGGCAGGCCCACCAGCGTGTCCATGATGGGCGCCCGATCCTCGTCCGCCCGCACGCTCGCCACGATGTCTATATCGTGGACGATCTCCTTGCGGCGGCGAATGCTGCCCGCCACTTGCAGGCGCACCACCTGTGGTAGCGCGCGGAGCGCCGCGGCGACCGTCTCCGCCTCGTCCTGTGCCACATCGAAGCGATAGCGGTCGGCGTGGTCGGTAATGAAGGCGATGCCCTTGAGGATCTTCTCCTGGCTCTTCGCGCCGAAGCCGGGCAGCGTGGCAATCTGGCCGCTCTCGCAGGCGGCGCGCAGATCGGCGATGGTATCAATGTTGAGCGCCTGGTGAATCTGGCGTACGCGTTTGGGGCCGAGGCCGGGGATGCGCAGCATCTCGCGCAGGCCGGCGGGCACATCGGAAAGCAGCTTGTCGTGCAACTCCATATGGCCGGTGTCGAGAAGCTCCATTATGCGCGCGGCGAGCGTCTTGCCGATCCCGGGCACACCGGCGAGCTTGCCTTCTCGCGCCAACGCATCGAGGTCGCCCTCGAGCTGCGAGACGGCACGCGCGCCATTTTGGTAGGCGCGCACCTCAAACGGATTGCCGCCGGTCAGCTCCAGCAGATTGCCGGTATCTTCGAGAATCGCGGCGACCTGTTCCTTCTCCACGCTGCTCCGCCTTTCACGCGCCCTCAATCCCGTCGTCTGCCGCGTCTGCCTCTGGCGGCAATGCTGAAGATGCCGCGGGAAGCTCTGCCCCGCTCAGATCATACTCTGGCGGGAGGCGCGGAGACAGGTCAAAGGGGTGCATACCCTTTATCTTTTTGGCCAGCCATTTCTTGCAGTCAAAGTGGACCACCATCCAGGCCACGAGCTCCTTCTCGATCAGGATGGCATCCCAGGTCTCCGGGTCGGGCAGGTCCTCGCCGTTGATGATGCGCTTGCCGCAGTTCGCGCAGCGCACCGCGCCAGCCGCCACCGCCGCCTCCAGCCAGCGGTAGAGGAAGACGTTGTAGTCGTCCATGCTCATCTCGGCCAGTGGCTTGCCGGGCCAGCCGAGACGGTCGGGGCTGGGCGCGATCGAGAAATCGCCGTCGCGCGGGCCGAGCGCCACCAGCGGCGGGCGCACGTCCTCGATCACCTCGCCGGTCTCGTCCGCCGTCACGGCATAGCGCAGCAGCCCTTCGCGCTCGAACCACTCCCAGGCGTCGGCGTCCACTTTGACTTCGCCTGTAGTCTCGCTCTGCATTGTCATCACTCCCTTGTCGCCCCTCCACTCTATCATCCGCATCCGCTGCCGTGCCAGCGGCCAGTGCACCAACCGACCTGCGGCGCTTCGTATGCCGCTCACAAGCGGGGCAACCTGGGAACTGATGGGCGCTTTGGGCACGGCTTCTGCATATTCGGACGTAGCATCTGGCTCTGTCTCACGATCTTCTGGAGGAGAGAGGACTGGTGCGACTATGGCCTGGAAGGATCTGGAAGGCGTGACCGTCGCCGAGCGCTATGAATTGCGGCGACACCTCGCAACCGGCGGCATGGCGGCCGTCTTCGGCGGCTGGGACCGCCAGCTTGAGAGACCTGTGGCGGTGAAGATGCTGCGCACGCTGGAAGACGCCGATGACACGGAGCTGCGGCGCTTCCGCCGCGAGGCGCGCGCAATTGCTGCGCTGCGCAGCCCACACATCGTTGACATGTATGACTTCCTTGAAGACGGCGGCTGCTACTACCTGGTAATGGAGCTGGTCGGCGGCATGACGCTCAAGCAGCTCCTCATCGAGCGGGCGCCGCTCCCCGTCGAGTCGGCCCTCTCGATCGCCGTTCAGGTCTGCCGCGCGCTCGCCACTGCGCATGCCCGTGGCTTTGTCCACCGCGACATCAAGCCGCAAAATGTGCTGATTGACGCCGCGGGGCGCGCCAAACTGGCTGACTTCGGCATCGTCCAGATAGCCGCCGCGCCCAGCCTCACCACCAGCGGCCTCGTGCTGGGCACCGCCGACTACATCTCGCCCGAGCAGGCGCGAGGGCTGCCGCTAGGCCCGGCGAGCGATCTCTATTCGCTTGGCATCGTGCTCTTCGAGATGCTCACCGGCTGCCTGCCATTTACCGGCAAGACCCCCACCGCCGTCGCGCTGCGTCACACAACTGACCCGCTTCCGCCGTTGCGCCTGCGCAACACGCAGGTGCCCCCGGAGGTCGAGCGCGTGGTCCGCTGTGCCACCGCCAAAGACCCGGCCCGGCGCTTCCGTTCGGCCCAGCAGATGGAAGCCGCCCTCACACTGACGCTGGAGGCTGTTGGCACTGGCGCGATACCGGCCCGTACACCCGCTGCCGCCGATGCGTCGCCCAACCAGCCGTCGCTAGCCACGGAGAATCTGCCAACCCGCCCGTACGCGGCCGTCGCGGGTAGTGCGCGGGCGTTGACGCTCGACGAGGCCTGGCCGTCGCCCGTCTCCATGCGATTCGGCACCCAGGTAGCGCACGATGCGCTGGCCCGCGTAGAAGCTTCAGTAGCGAGCATGCTGAGCAGGCATAGCGTTCGGCTCGCGCTGACTGGCGCCGTGGCAGTGCTATTGGCAGTGGCCTTGCTGGTGGTGGGTATGGTACGCTGAGAGCCAGTGTTCGACATGCGCCACGTCACGGCTGTGACCGCCCAGTGGGCTGGGGCGTCCTAACCAGATAGCCCCCTCGATGCGGCGGGTAGAGGATGGCGTGTCACCCAGGAGGCGGAGATCCATGCAGCGCGAGCGCGTCGCTACGTCGTCGGCCCCAGCGGCCATTGGCCCGTACAGCCAGGCGATCATCGCCGGCGACCTTGTGTTTGCCTCTGGTCAGATTGCGCTCGATCCTGCTACCGGTCAGCTCGTCGAAGGCGATGTGCGCGCCCAGGCCCGGCGCGCGCTGCAGAACCTCGGCGAAGTGCTGCGCGCGGCGGGCAGCGACCTGGCACTCGTGGTCAAGACGACCGTCTTCCTCACCAAGATCGCCGACTACGCGGCGGTCAACGAGGTCTACGGCGAATTCTTTAGCGGCGAGCCGCCCGCGCGCTCAGCCGTCGCGGTGGCCGAGTTGCCCCGCCATGCGCTGGTCGAGGTCGAGGCGATCGCCATCCGCCAGCCCGCCTAGGACCGAAGGAGCTGGTACCTAACCCGCTCCTATCATCGTCCGTCTTCAGCGCAAGGGGCAGACTCAACCGGACTAGCCTGTTCGATTTTCCCCTTGCGACTGCTGATGCCGGTCTGCTACCATAGCACTCACCTTCTGCTCTCATTTTCACGCAGCCGTACCCGCCGCCGCCCATGCACGACGCATATCATCACCCGGGCGGCAGCCATTCGATACATCAGGCAGGCGAGACGAGTGAACACGGCACAGGTCTGGCGCGCCGCACAGGACCGCCTGCGACAACAGATGAGCAAGGCACAGTTCGACACCTTCTTCGGTGGCACGTGGCTGGCGGAGGGCGAAGACGGCGCGACGCTGCTCTGCGTGCGCACGACCTTCGCCAAGGAGTCGCTCGAACGACACTTCCGCGACCGCATCTCGGCGGCGATTGCCGCCGTTACCGGGCAGTTGTGTGCGTTGCGGGTCGTCGTGGCGCCGCCTGAGTCGAATGGGGACGAGCGCGCCGCCGGCCGCACCATCGCGCATGCACGCGCCACACGCGGGTCACAAGCCAGTACGCGGGCGTCGGCGGCTGGCCGGATGGCCTCCGTGACGGTCCCTCAGACGCTCTTCGATCTGCCGGCGCAGGCTGTCCACAGCACGGCGCCCGCGGCGTTCCACGCTGATCACGCGGCTACGACGCTCCATGACGCCACGCCACCAACTGTGCTCGCTTCGGGCGGCAGCGCCGGCCGCTCAGGATCACACTACACGCCGCCGCCCGGCGGCATACAGCGTGGGCGCATCACCATCCCCCTCGCCTCGACCGGCTCGACGACCCCAGGCGGCGGTAGCGTCCCCGCGGGGCTGCGCCGGACACCGCGGCCAGCCGCGCACATCCCCTCCGACGACGCGGCGGACGACAGCCAGCAAGGCTCCGCTGCCAATTCGCCCGACGATGGCGCACCCACTCTCACATCGTACGCCACATTGCCCTTCGCCCAGCCGCGCCTCAATCCGCGCTACACGTTCTCGACGTTCATCGTGGGCAGCGGCAACCAGCTCGCGCACGCCGCCTCGCAGGCCGTCGCCGAGGTTCCGGGAGAGGGGTACAATCCGCTCTTCCTCTACGGCGGCGTGGGGCTGGGCAAGACACACCTGCTGCACGCCATCGGCCATGCGACGATGGAGCGCGGGCTGGTGGTGCTCTACGTCTCGTCGGAGACCTTCACCAACGAGATCATCAACGCCATTCGCTACCGCTCGACCGACGAGTTCCGCGCCAAGTATCGCTCGGTGGACGTGCTGCTGGTGGACGACATCCAGTTCATCGCCGGCAAAGAGTCCACCGAGGAAGAGTTCTTCCACACGTTCAACAGCCTGCACGAGGCGAATAAGCAGATCGTCATCTGCTCCGACCGGCCGCCGAAAGCGATTGTCAGCCTGGCCGAACGGTTGCGTTCGCGCTTCGAGTGGGGCCTGATCGCTGACATTCAACCGCCCGACACCGAGACACGTGCGGCGATTCTGCGTGCGAAAGCCGAGATGATGGGCCAGGCGGTTCCCGACGAGGTCATCAACTTCCTCGCCGGGCGGGTGCAGTCCAACATTCGCGAGCTGGAAGGCAGCCTCAACCGGCTGCTCGCCTTCGCTCAGCTTCAGGGCTTGCCGCTGACCGTCGAGACCGTCAAAGCGGCGCTCGCCAGCCTGGCCAACGACGGCCGCCAGCGCCGCGTGAGCATTGACGAGATCCTCACCGCCGTCGCCGAGCACTTCCGCGTCTCGGCGCAGGATCTGTGCGGCAAGCAGCGCGACAAGCACATCGTCGTCCCGCGGCAGATCGCAATGTATCTGATGCGCCAGGAGACCGAGGCATCGCTGCTGGAGATCGGGCAGGCGCTCGGCGGGCGCGACCACAGCACGGTGCTGCACGGCTGCGACAAGATCGGCCGGCAGATCAACGAGGACACGTCGCTGCGCAAAGAGGTGCTGACGATCCGCCAGCAGCTGCTCGGCTAGCCGGCATGGCTCACGATGTCCAAGGTGTCCGCGCTATGAAGGACTTCCGCGCCTATCTGCTCGACCTCGACGGCGTGGTGTTCCGCGGCGAGCAGGTGCTGCCGTGTGCCAGTGCCCTGGTGGAGTGGCTCGACGCGACCGGCCGCCGGACGCTCTATCTCTCCAACAACTCGCTCCAGACGCCGGAGGAGGTCGCCGCCAAGCTGGCGCGACTGGGCATGCCGCGGCCCGAGGGGCGCGTGCTGACGGCCGGATGGGCGGCGTGCCAGGCGATTGCCGAGCGCCATCCTGGCGCGCGCGTCTTTGTGGTGGCCATGCCGTCGGTGGTAGGGATGGCCGAGCGCGCCGGCCTGTGCCCCGTCTGGCAGGAGGGCAAGGATGGGCCGGTGCCCGAGGTGGTGCTGGTCGGGCTGGACCGCTCGCTGACCTATCCCCGCCTGACGCGCGCGCTGCAGGCCGTCATGAGTGGGGCCGCCTTCTACTCGGTCAACCGCGACCCGCGCCTGCCGGTGGAAGACGGCTTCGAGCCAGGGACAGGGGCAATCGCCACGGCGCTCGAATACGCCAGTGGCATCCGCGCGCAGATCATCGGCAAGCCGGCGCCGGGCATCGTGCTGCAGGCAATGCGGCTGCTGGGCGCCACGCCGGAGGAGACGCTGATGATCGGCGACGGGCTCGATCTCGACGTCGTCGCGGGTCACGCGGCGGGCGTGACGACCGCGCTGGTGCTGACGGGCCTCACCACCGCCGAGCAGGCGGAGGCGGCCAGCGGCGACCGCCGGCCCGATCTCGTCTTCCCCGATCTCTGCGCTCTGCTTGCTGCTGCGAAAGAGGCGGCCAAGCAGGGGTGATGCCGTCGAGCCTCGCTTTTCAAGGACGTCGCTCGGTGTCGTCATCATCCACGTCCTCGCTCGCCCGCGCAATCCCTACTTCGCGGAGCACATCCTGCAACAGACGATTGAGGCGTGACCTCATCACCAGGATGACCGCCAGCGGCTCGACCACCAGTGCCGCGCCGAGCACGTTAGCGACCGCAGACCATCCCTGAGCCGACGCCAACACGTAGGCGCCCAGGAAGAAACACCAGGCGAGGCCCAGATCGGTCAGAGCGCGTACTGATTGGCGCAGGCCCGCGAGCAGCAGCCCAACGCCGGCCAGCATCGCAGCAATGGTTATCGGCGCCTCCAGCTCGGGACGCGCGCCGGGCAGGTAGAGCGCGAGTGCCTCCGGGACGACGAAGAATACCAGGAGCGTCACGACAACCAGAGCGAGCATCCGCCAGTTGCGGCGGCGCCCTGCACCGTCGTGGACGACGTGCTCGGGCGGAGCGTGCTCGCGTTGAGCGGCCGTTCTGCCATCTGGCGAGTCACTATGCGGGCCCTCTTCCGGCTCGCTGCTTTCCTCTAAGGCAAAGAGGCGCGGCGC
>DASUBU010000135.1:0-3801 GCA_035763125.1 Ktedonobacterales bacterium | reverse complement strand
GCGCGCATGATACCATCCGCGATCTACGTCCTGAACATCGAGATCTTGGGATCGCGCGCCAGGGGCGCCGTGTCGCGCTCGCGGGCGTCGGCGGCGTCGGCGGAGTGGTAGCGCAGCCACTCGGCGGGCGCGTCTTTGCTCTCGCCGCCGTGCGGCGTGATACGCGGGCGCACGCGGCAGATGACAGGCGTATTGACCGCCGCGCCCGCGATGATCGCCTGGCCCTTCGAGAGCGCCGGCAGGTTATCGAGCAGATCGCGGCCCACGCCCTCTACGGCGGTAGCGACGCTCTTCTGGTCTACCTCGTTGACGATGCGCATGATGGCCTGGGTCAGGCACTGGCTGAGCACGTCGGGGTCGAGCTTGCCCGGCCGCTGACTGATCAATCCCACGCCGATGCCGAACTTGCGGCCCTCCGCCAGTACCTGCTTGAGGATGTTGGTGGTGACCACGTCGCCGCCGTGCGGCGCGAAGTGGTGCGCCTCTTCGATCAGCGCGAAGACGGGGTACGGTAGGTGCTGCTCGTCGCCCGCGTGCACCTTGCCTTTCTCGGTGTTGAGCCGCGCGTTGTAGAGGCGGCGCAGCAGCGTCGCGACGATCACCTGCTGATCGCGCTCGTCAATCTCGTTGAGCTGGAGCACCGTGCACTGGCCGGGCTGGAAGATCTCGCGCAGGTCCAGGTGCTGGAAGGGATCGAAGACCATCGTGTTGTTGCCGAGCCGCTCGTCAATCTTCCAGCTCAGCGCCGCCACCGTCGAGTTGCCGCTCTCGTCGTTGCTCTCGTCGTTCTTCTCGCTGCCCACGCGCGCAACGGCCGCCTTCAGGTCGTCGGCGGTCCAGGGGTGCCCCTTCTTCGCCTTGACGACGCTATCATAGGCGCGGCCGAGGAAGTGATGCTGCTTCTCCGTCAGGCCGGGCAGCAGGTAGCGCAGGTCGCCGAGCGTGAGAGTATTCAGGCGCACCTTCACCTGGTCGTGCAGGTAGACACGCGCCCGCGCGCGATACCGTATGCGGCGGGCGCCGCGCCCGTTGCCGGCATCCGTGCCCGCCGCGGCGGTGAATTCAGCGTAGTTGGGCAGCTCCTGCAGCGTGCCGTACTCGCCGTGGGGGTCCACGATCAGCACCGCCGCGCCATTGTAGGGCCGCATCAGCTCCTCGATCACCACACCAGCCAGGTAGCTCTTGCCTGAGCCGGTGCTGGCGATGATGGCCATGTGCGTGCTGACCAGCTCCTTGACATCCAGCACCACCGGCACGGCCTCCGCCGTGCGGGTCAGCAGCGAGCCGACGGTGGCGCTGCCGCTCGCCCCAGTGCGCTTGCGCGAGAGCACGCCCGCCAGCAGCTCGTCGTCGGCCAGGTAGATCGGCGTGCCGGAGCTAGGCGGAATCCAGGGGTTGACGAAGGTTTCGAGCTGGGCGTCGTAGTAGCCCATGATCGCCACGTGCAGCTCGAAGAGGTCGCTGGCGCGCGCGTCGAAGCCGACCAGCGCGGCCACCTGGGCCGGGGCGACCTCCGGCTCGGAGAGGAAGGTATCAGGGAAGAGCTGCACCGGCACGCGATGTTGGATGCGCCCGAGCACCAGCCGCCGCGCCGCTGCGCCATTGCCGCCGGACGGCTGCGTATCCGCCTCCAGCGCGTAGTAGACGTACTCGCCGTTCTTGAGCAGGCGCTGCTCGTCGCGCGAGATGAAGGTGTATTCGTGGATCGTCTCGCCGGGGCCTTTGGTGATGCCCACCGGCCGCGCGCTGCTCCCGGCTGCTCCCTCTGCCGCGCTCTTCGCCATGCTCTATCGCTCCCCCGCACAGATGTTCCAGTGCTGCCAGCAAGTATATCATGCGGCAAGCGCTCGAACCGGAAGCGGGGAACATCAGCCTAGCCGCATGGCCATAGGGGACTCGCGGCATGGCCGTATAATAGATGCGCCGCCCGCGATTGGAGTGCGGCGGCCCCAGGCGCGCAGAAGAGGCGCGCGAAGGAGGACGCCCCGTGCCCACGCTGAATCTGACGCCCGACGAGCTGCTTTCCACCACCCGCGCGGTGCGCAAGCGCCTGGACTTCTCGCGGCCGGTTGAGCCTGAGGTGATCCGCGAATGCCTGGAGCTGGCGATGCAGGCGCCCAACGGCGGCAACCGCCAGCCGTGGCACTTCGTCGTCGTCACCGATGCCGAGAAGCGCCGCGCGCTGGGCGACATCTATCGCAAGGGCTGGGCGACGTACCTCGGCATGCCGTTCAATCAGCCCGAGGCGCACGCCGCGCTGGCCGCCAAATACCCTGAGCGCGCGCAGACGCAGCTAAGAGTGGCAAGCTCGGCGCAGTATCTCGCCGACCACATGCACGAGGCGCCGGTGCTGCTGATCCCATGCGTCTGGGGGCGTGCCGACGGCCAGCCGGCGGAGGCGCAGGCGGGGCTGTGGGGCTCGATTCTGCCGGCGGCGTGGAGCTTCATGCTGGCGGCGCGGGCGCGCGGTCTGGGCACCTCGCTGACCACCGTCCACCTCTTCTACGAGCAGGAGGCTGCCGATCTGCTGGGTATTCCCTACGCGCGGGTGACGCAGGCCGGGCTGATCCCCGTCGCCTACACCGAGGGCACCGAGTTCAAGCCCGCCGCGCGCGAGCCGCTCGACCGCGTCACCCACTGGAACGGCTGGTAAGCAGGTGGCCTACCCCGCTGTTTGCACGCTGAGGCGCCAGGCGAAGTTGCGCTTGACGATCGAGAGCAGCGCGCGATTCTCGGGGAAGATGCGCTCCAGCCGCGCGATGGTGCGCAGCATCGCCACCGGCAGCAAGGGATGCTCCTGGGCGATGGCATGCGGCAGGTAGCCCATGTGCAGATAGGGGCGGGCGCCGCCGGGTGCGCCGCCATCGGCGAAGTGGTGGAAGGCGCGCAGCTCGGCATCCGGCAGCGTGCAGACGTCCGCGCCGAGGTCGGGCGCCAGCGGGGGCACGCCGTGCGCCGCGCGTATCCCCGCGCCGCCGGGCAGCGGCGCGAGCGTGCCCAGCAGCAGAATCGAGACGAGCACCGCGCGCTCGGCCAGATAGTCCGGCGAGAAGACGGCGTTCTGCTCGTCGCTGGAGAGCCGCGGACCGAGCGAGCCGAAGGCGGGATTGAGCAGAATGGTGTCGTAGATCAGGCCGATCGCCCAGCACTCTTGCGCGCTCGCGTCGCCGGCTCGCCCCGCGAGTGGAACATGCGCCGGGACGCCCGTCGCCACATCGGCGGCGGGCAGCGCGAGGGGGCTGCGGCCGTCGAGCAGATCGAGATCGGTGCGGCCGGGCGAGAGGCGCAGCGGGACGCGCACGAAGCTGCCGAAGGCATAGTCGGCCGGCTCAGGCGGCTCGGCCACCTCGCCGGGACCGTAGATCTGGCAGGTGTAGCGGACGTGCGAGTCCGAGCGCACGATGGTGCCGATGGCGATGCTGCTCTCCGCGCTCGGTGACTGTGGCATGGTATGGCTGCTCCCCCGTACAGGTGTTCCAGTGCCGCTCTCCGCAAGTATATCATGCGACGAGCGGCGAAACCGGAAGCGGGGGACCGCCAGGCTAGCTCAACGGGAGTGCCGTTCGGCTGGCGGTGCAACCCAGCGGCGACCTCCTCGATAGCCGGCCGGAGCAGATTGTCGCGCAGTACCTCGCCGACTACATCGCGGTGGCTGGCACCTTCCCCTGCGCGGCCGATCTGGCGAGCTATCCCTTCCGCGATATCCACGTGGGCGACCAGTTCTTGCTCGGGCATGGCTGCCGCGTGCAGCGGCCGGTGGCGAGCGCGACGGTGCTGAGCGTGTGGGTGCATCACAAGGGC
>DASUBU010000134.1:0-14620 GCA_035763125.1 Ktedonobacterales bacterium | reverse complement strand
AAGCCCATGCGGTTGATGAGCGCGTGATCTTCGGGCAGGCGGAAGAGGCGCGGGCGCGGGTTGCCCGGCTGCGGATGCAGCGTGACGGTGCCGATCTCGATAAAGCCGAAGCCCAGCGCGGCAAGCGCCGGCACCGCGACGCCATTCTTGTCGAAGCCGGCGGCCAGTCCGACGGGATTGGGGAACCGCAGGCCGAAGACCTCGCGCGCTGCCGCCTGCGCACCAGCACTGGGGATGGGGGCGGCCAGCGCGACCGCCGCCGCCAACGCGCGGGTGAGGGCCGGCGAGCGCGAGACGCGCGCCAGCCCACCCAGGATGCGCTCGTGGATCGCCTCGGCGTCCCCTCTCGCCGCACGGAAGAGCACGGGGCGAATCGCACGCTGGTAGATCATGCCGGCGCCTTTGCCCGTTACGGTAGCCCGGTAGACAGCTGATATGCTGGAACGTCATGCCCGATGCGACGCACCACCCCCTCTCCGTCGCGGAGAGGGGGGCGGTGCGTGAGGTCGGCTGCCCACAGAGGGTGGTGATGCCTCACGAGGCGACAGCGCCTTCCTGGGGCACGCGTGCCGCGAACTGGCTGTTGTACAGCTCGGCATAGAAGCCGTTCTGTGCCAGCAGCTCTTCGTGTGTGCCCTGCTCGACGATGTGCCCGTGATCCATCACCAGAATCAGATCGGCGTCGCGAACGGTCGAGAGCCGGTGAGCGATCACGAAGCTGGTGCGGCCCTTCATCAGCTCGGTCATCGCGCGCTGAATCAGGATTTCGGTGCGCGTATCCACGCTGCTGGTCGCCTCGTCCAGAATCAGCACCGCCGGATCGGCCAGGAACGCCCGCGCGATGGTCAGCAACTGCTTCTGGCCCTGCGAGATGTTGGTAGCGTCCTGGTTGAGTACCGTATTGTAGCTTTCGGGCAGCGTGCGAATGAAGTGGTCGGCCTGCGCCGCCTTCGCCGCCCGCACGATCTCCGCTTCGCTGGCGTCCTCGCGGCCGTAGGCGATGTTCTCGCGAATCGTGCCGTTGAAAAGCCAGGTATCCTGCAGCACCATGCCGAACATCCGGCGCAGCTCGCCGCGCGGAAGCTGCGTGATGTCCACGCCGTCCACGCGGATCGCGCCGCCCTGCAGCTCATAGAAGCGCATTAGCAGGTTGACCAGCGTCGTCTTGCCGGCGCCGGTCGGCCCCACGATGGCAATGGTCTGGCCGGGCTGGACGTTGATGTTCATGTCCTCGATCAGCGGCGCCTCGGGGCTGTAGCCAAAGGTGACGTGGTCGAACTGCACGGCGCCGCGCGGCTGCGGCAGTGCGAGCGGCGTCGCGGTCTCGGGCACCTGCTCGGGCTCGTCGAGCAGCTCGAAGACGCGCTCGGCCGAGGCGATGGTGAGCTGGATGGTGTTGGCGATGCTGGCGAGCTGGGTGATCGGCTGGGTGAACTGGCGGGCGTACTGGATGAAAGCCTGCACGTCGCCAATCGCGATGCTGCCCTGCGTCACCATGATGCCACCGAGCACCGCGACCAGGACGTAGCCCAGGTTGCCGATCGACATCATCAGCGGCATGATCATCCCTGAGACGAACTGCGCCCGCCAGCCCGCCTGATACAGTGTGTCGTTGAGCGTGTCGAAGCGAGCCACGCTGCTGCGCTCGCGGCCGAATGCCTTGACGATCTTGTGGCCGGTGTACATCTCCTCGACATGGCCGTTGAGCTCACCCAGCGCACGCTGCTGGCGCGCGAAGTAGCGCTGCGAGCGCTTGGCGATCACCGTCGTGACGACCACGCTCAGCGGCAGCGTCACCAGCACCACCAGTGTCAGCAGCGGGCTGATGGTGAGCATGATGACCACCACGCCGACCACTGTGACGACTGACGTAACCAGCTGCGTCACGCTCTGCTGCAGCGTATTGGTGATGTTGTCGAGGTCATTGACGGCGCGACTCATGATCTCGCCGTGCGTGCGCGAATCGAAGAAGCGCAGCGGCAGCCGCGCGAGCTTCGCCTCCACCTCTTCGCGCAGCCGGTAGACGGTGCGCTGTGCCACGCCGGCCATCGTGAACTGCTGCACATAGCCGAAGATCGCGCTCGTGACGTAGAGGCCGAGCAGGATCAGCAGAATGTGCCCGATGTAGGTGAAGTCAATCGCCGCGCCGGGCACGTGGCGCAGCTTGAGAATGAAGCCCTCGAAAAGCCTGGTGGTAGCCAGGCCTAGCAGTTTAGGGCCGACGATATTGAAGACGGTGCTGAGGATCGCTGCCACCAGCACGACGAGCAGGCGCGTCGTCTCCGGCCGGAAGTAGGTCAGCAAGCGCAAGAGCGTCCCCCGGAAGTTCTTGGCCTTCTGCACGGGCATGCCAAGCCCACCCATCGGGCCGCCACGGCCCATGAAGCCACCCTGACCCTGACCGCCGCCCGCTCCAGCGCGCGTCGCTGGACGCTGCATGCTCATGCTACTTCCTCCGCCGACAACTGCGACAAGACAATCTCACGGTAGACTGGGCTGCGCTCCATCAGCTCGCGATGTGTTCCAACGCCCACCAGACGTCCCTCATCCAGCACCAGAATCTGGTCGGCGTCCATCACCGTGCTGACACGCTGAGCGACGATCAGCACCGTGGCGTCGCGTGTCTCGCGTTTGAGCGCCACACGCAGCCGGGCGTCGGTGGCGTAGTCCAGCGCCGAGAAGGTGTCGTCGAAGATGTAGATCTCCGGCCGGCGCGCCAGCGCCCGAGCTATCGAGAGGCGCTGCTTTTGGCCGCCCGAGACGTTCGTGCCGCCCTGGGCGATAGTCGCGTTGAAGCCCTCGCCCATCTCGCCGATGAAATCGGCTGCCTGGGCGATCTCCGCTGCGCGGCGCACCGCCTCATCGCTGGCCTCGGGGTTGCCGAAGCGAATGTTTTCCGCCACCGTGCCCGAGAAGAGCACCGCCTGCTGCGGCACGAAGCCGAGCTTGGCACGCAACGCCTCCTGCGTCAGCTCGCGCACATCCGTGCCATCCACCAGCACACGCCCGCTGTCCACGTCATAGAAGCGCGGAATCAGGTTGACGAGCGTAGACTTGCCGGCGCCGGTGCCGCCGATGATCGCCGTAATCTGGCCCGGCCGCGCGCGGAACGAGATATGGCTGAGGGCTGGCTCTTCGGCGCCCGGATAGCTGAACGTGACGTCTTCGAACTCGACGGTTCCGGCTGGCACCGTAGCCTCGGCCTCCGATGCGGCGAGGATCCGCGCGCCAGGGGCGTCCCGAATCTCGGACGCGATGTCCAGCACGGCGTTGATGCGCGTGGCGGAGGCCGCGGCGCGCGGCAGCATGATGAACATCATCGAGAGCATCAGGAAGGCGAAGAGAATCTGCATCGCATACTGCAGGAAGGCGATCATCGAGCCGACCTGCATCTGGCCGGCGTCCACGCGCAGGCTGCCGAACCAGACGATGGCGACGGTGGTGACGTTGAGCACCAGCATCATCAGCGGCCACAGCACGGCGACGATGCGGTTGACGGTGATTGCCGTGTCGGTGAGGTCGCGGTTGGCCTGCTCGAAGCGCCGCTGCTCGTAAGCGTCGCGGTCGAAGGCGCGGATCACGCGCACACCGGTCAGCCCCTCATCCAGGATCAGGTTGAGCTTGTCGAGCTTGAGCTGCATGACGCGGAAGAGCGGGATCGCCTTGGTCATCAGCAGGATAATGGCGATCACCAGCACCGGGATCGCCGCCGCCAGCACCCAGGTGAGTGTGGTGTCCTGCTGAAGCGCCATGATGATGCCGCCGATGGCCATCATCGGCGCGCCAACCATGATGGTGAGTATGATCACGAGCACCTGCTGCACCTGATTGGTGTCGTTGGTGGTGCGGGTGATCATCGAGGCGGTGCCAAAGGTGTCGAACTCGTGCAGCGAGAAGCCCTCGACATGGCTAAATAACCTGGCGCGCACGTCGCGGCCGAAGCCGACGGCGGTGCGGGCAGCGAAGTAGCTCGACACGACGGCGCAGAGGGTGCCACCGAGCGTAATCAGCAGCATCACGCCGCCCACGCGCAGGATGTAGCCGGTGTCGCCGTTGACGATGCCGGTATCCACGATGTTGGCCATCAGCGTGGGCAGGTAGAGGTTGGCCAGCGATTGCAGGAACACCAGCACCAGCACCACGGCGATGGACAGCCGGAATGGCTGCAGGAAACGAAACAGGCGAATCATCGGCTCTGGTCTCCGTTCTCCGCCCGACGCGATGGCATTGCGCAGGCCGCGTCAGGCGCGATTCCCTTGAAAAAGAAGCGACACAGGTACTCCACTGCCTCGTCGTGAGGCAGGTGGTCGTCTTCGATCAGGCGCTGATAGCCATGCGGCGAGAGCATGCTGACCAGTAAAGCCCGCATGACGGGCGTCGGCAGCGCCGGATCGAACTCGCCAGCCGCTTTTCCAGCATCCAGCAGCGCGCAGATCCGCCGCATCGGCTCCTCCCACAGCGCGCTCTTTGCGTGGCGCCGCTCCGCCAGCCGTCCGAGCAGCTCGGGACTCTCGAACAGCCTATTCCGCAAGCCGAAGCTGCGCCCGGCATGGGTACCATAGAACTGGGCGATGATCGCGTGCAGTTTCTCGCGTGGGCTGGCCGGGGAAGAGAGCGTCTCGTCGAGCGCGTGCAGGAAGCTACGCATCCCCTGCTCCACGAGAGCGACTACGAGGTCCTCTTTGGTCGGAAAATGAAGGTAGACGGTCCCCTTCGAGACGCCCACTCGCGCGGCGATGTCGTCAATCGAGGTCTCGTGATAGCCCTTCTCCAGCAGCAGCTCCTCGGCCGCCTGCAAGATCAGGCGCTCGCGCTCCTGCCGCTGCCGCTCTTTGAGCGACGTCGGTGGCGCTGTTGCGTCCATCGTCGGTCCTCCTCGCTGTGCCACCGAGTTCGGCGCCGCGCCATTGCGGCACCCTGGATTCACATATCAAACGCGTGGAGCATTCTGACCCCACAGTGTATAATTTGACTCGCGAGTCATAATGATAACGCCTGCGTCACGGTACGTCAAGGGTGCCGTGCTCAGCCACGCGGCGGTGCGGCTGCCGTTGTTGACGCAGCACTGCGGCGACTGCCGGTCCAGATCCCGCCCCACACCCGCATCTCCCACGCTACCGAGACGTAGTTTTCAAGATATATCGAGTTATATCGTGAGCATTCAGCCGCGTCAAGTCCCCCTGCTGGCACGAGGGGCAGATTTCTACGTCTCATGGCGGGGAGGCCATTGCAGATCGGGGCAACTTTTGTTCGCGCTGGCATCCCAAACCCGATGGGGTCGAGGAAGAATAGGGACTTACCAGCGCGCCGTCTGCCTCAGGCAGGGGTGGCGAGATAGGCGCGCACGCGCTGGTAGGTCGCCTCGTCAATGCCGCCGCTCGCCCGCCAGTACTCCAGCAGTTGGCTGAGGGGCACGGCGGCGTGCAGCATGTAGCCGGCGGCGGCAAGCTGCCGTGATCCACCCTGCTCGCGGTCCACCAGCACGGCCACGTCGCGCACGACCAGTCCGGCGGCCTCCAGCACGCGGACCGCTTCGAGCTTGCTCTCGGCGTGGCTCACCACGTCGTCGAGCGCCAGCACAGTCTCGCCAGGTGCATATGCGCCATTGATGGTGCCGCCTGCGCCGTGCGTCTTGGCCTCGCGCGGCGTGATCATCGGCACGCGTGTGACGTGCGAGAGGACGGCGGCGAGCGGGGTAGCGGCCATCGGAATGCCGGCGTAGCGGCTGAACTGCAGCCCATCGCGCGCGATCAGCTCGCGCAGCGCATCCACCGCGGCGTCCAGCGCGTCGGGGAACGACTGGAGCACGCGCAGGTCCAGGTAGATCGGCGAGAGCGGCGCATCGGGCTGCGTCTCGTGCAGCTTCAGCCGGAAGGCGCCGAACTTGACCGCGCCGGATGCCAGCAGCGCGTCGGCCAATGCCCGCTGTGCCGGCGTCAGCGTCTCGCTGGTGGGCTGGCTCATGCGCGCCGCTCCTCTCCATGGGCGGCGAGCTGGTCGCGCACTGCGTTGATGGCATCGCGCAGCCGGCGCGCCTCGGCGCCCGCGGCGGCGGCGAAGTCGGCCCCATCCGAGGCGTAGTAGACGCTTCGCGACGCGCTGATGAGCAGCCCCAAGCCGTGTGCGTCCAGCCCAGCGCGCACCGTGCCCTCCAGATCGCCGCCCTGCGCGCCGATGCCCGGCACCAGAATCGGCAAATCCGGCGCGACGGCCCGCACGCGCCGCAGCTCGTCGGGATAGGTGGCGCCCACCACCAGCCCGCAGTTGCCGCGCGCGTTCCACTCGCCCGCCACGCGCGCCGCAACGGCCAGGTAAAGCGGCTGCTGGCTGCCGTCGGACGCCGTGACCAGTAGATCTTGCAGCTCGCCCCCGCCGGGATTCGACGTGCGGCAGAGGATGAAGCAGCCGCGGTCGGCGCGCTCAAGGAAGGGCAAGAGCGCCTCGCCGCCCAGATACGGCTGCAGCGTGACGGCATCGGCCCCGATGCCGTCGAAGGCCGCCTGGGCGTACGCGCGTGAGGTCGAGCCGATGTCGCCGCGCTTGACGTCGAGCAGCACGGGCACGTCGGGGTAGCGCCCGTGGATCAGGGCAATGGTGCGCCGCAGCGCGCGCAGGCCGGCCTCGCCGTGCGCCTCGTAGAACGCGCTATTGGGCTTGAAGGCGCAGACGTAGCTGGCGGTCGCCTCGACGATCGCGGCATTGTAGGCGACCAGCGTCTCCTCGATCTCCGCGCCTGCGCCATCCGGCAGTGCGCTCAGCACCGCTGCGGAGAGGCGCCCCGGCGCGGGGTCCAGTCCCACGCAGAGCAGCGTGTGCGCGCTCTCCATGCGGGCGCGCAGCCGGCCCATGAAAGTCTCGCTCGTCCCACTTGTCCCGTTGGTCTCGTGCTTCCCGTTCGTGACCGTCGTCTCCACGCGCTGCTCTCCATCTCTTGCGGCCGCTGGCCCATCACGGCAGGCCCTCACTCGGCACGCAGTCTCGCCTATTGTAGCAGACCCGGCGCGCGGCATGCCCGGAGGCAACCTTGTGAGTGATGCAGCAGGCATGTGTCATCAACCAAGCTCAGCGAGCCGTTATGTGCGAGCACACGCTCTGGCTGGCTGCGCGCTCCGAGCAACCCCTGCTGGCGGCAGACATCTGATGGCCGACGCGCTCAGCGCGTGGATATCTCCACGACTCGCAGTCCCCGCCGCCGCGCCTCTTCCGCGAAGTCTGCTGTCAGGTCGTCCGGGCCGCGCGAGGCGCCATCCCATACCACCACCGCGGTCACGCCCTCGCTGCCGCGTCGCAGACCGCTACGCACCTCAGCTTTCGCCAGCTCGCCCGCTTCGTCCAGGATGACGCGGCTCGCATGCCGAGCGGACTCGTGCAGTGTGCCGCTCTGATGCAGCACACGCATGCCGCTCACGCCGCGCAGCTCGCTACAGACGCGCTGGAAGCGCGGCCCCCACTCGCCCGGCCGGTCTGCCACCGAATGCACGCGAAAGCGATCGCGCGCAAACGGCAGCACCACGCGCCTCCGCAGCCCAAGGCTTGCCGCCACCTCTAGCGCCACGAGATCGGCGCCAGCCGCGGCCGAACAGACCACCGCGCTGACATCGAAGTCCATGAATACCTGCCGGATGCGCTCCCGCACGAGAGCCTCATTGGCTGCTGGGAACCGGCTTTCCGGCGCATCGGCTGCGTCCACACGCCGGCCTGCAAGCGCTACGATCATGCTGCTCTCCGCTTTCCAACCATCACAGCGCTCCCACGGTGTACCGCATTTCGCCGCTGTTTACAAGCTAGCCGCCAAGTGGTAGACTCGCCTCGGCTCGTCGCGTGGCTGCCGCGCGAGTGGCCGCTGGCGGAAGTGTGTGGAGACAGCAGGAGGAGACGCGCGATGGCGGGAGACGCATTCAAACAATATGCGCTGCTCGTGAAGGATACCGCGAAGATCAGCGACCGCCGCCAGACGGTCAACACCTTGTATCTCTCGGCCAACTCGATTCTGCTCGGAGGTATTGCGCTGCTCGTCCAGCAGAGTGGCCTCAAGAGCGGGCTGCTGGTGTTCCCGGTGCTGATCGTCGCGGTCGCCGGAACCATCTTCTGCCTGGATTGGCGCCGGCTGATTCTCAACTACCGCGAGCTGCTACGACTGCGCTTCAAGCTCCTCTCACAGCTCGAAGAAGCTCCTGACTTCGGTGCGCCGCTTAAGACGTATCAGATCGAGGGTTTGGAGCTCTACAACCACAAGCGCTTCGGCCGCAGTATCCTGCACTTCGGCTTCTCGCGCACCGAGCTCAACATCCCGCTCGTCTTCATCGGCGTCTATCTCGTGATCTGCATCGTGGCGATCGTGCTGCACATCGGCGACATCGGCACGCAGCTCCGCGCCTGGGGCGTCCCCCTCGGCTGACGCATCAGCGGAAACCTGTGCTCGCATTGCAGCGTGCCAACTGCCGTGCGACAGTGTCTTCCAGATGCAGTGCGAAGCTTGGCTGAGAAGTGACCAAGACCTGAGATGCGAGGTGACGTAATGGCTGTCGAGACGATCACCGAGGCGGAACAAGAGGTCGTAAGGTTCCTTGCCGCTCAGCCATCGCTGCACGAGATTGTCGCTTTTCATCCGTCGGAAATCGTGAGCCGTCGTGTCTACGACCTGATCTCCGCAGAGCGCGCCAGCGAGCTGAGCGCCGACGAAGAACGGGAGCTGAAAACCTATCTCTATCTCGAACACTTCATGCGGATGATGAAGGCAGAAGCCCATCGGCGCCTGGCCGATTCTGTCCTGAGCGCATAGATGAAGGTCGGGCGTTCATGCTGGTTGAGCGGTACCCTCCGCCGAAACGTCGAACTCACGAGGCTTGACACTCTACAGGTGCCTATGTGGCGCGGGTGGACGGACAAGCCACTGCACGGAGCGCAACTTCGAGGGTTTCGGCGGCGTGTGAGTGGACGCGTGCGCGCCGGTGTGGGCGGTGGCCTTGGGACCATCGAGCGCGTCGAGCAGCGCGTAGACGCTCTGTGCCACGCCCTCCACCATCAAGTAACCAGAGGGTTTGACCGCGTCGCCGACCAGATAGAGGCCGGCAAGCCGCGTCGTGGGTGAGACGTCCTCGCCCTGCACCGCACGATTCACCGGCCACTCGCCGCGATACTGGCTCATCGTCAGGATCGTGATGCGCGTGCCAAAGTCCTCACCGAAGAGCCGGCGCAGATCGGCGCGCGCCGCCTCGCGCTCGGCGTTCACGTCGTCGCTGCGCATGAGCTGATGCGTGATGAGCAGGTGCTTGCCGGGGGGCGCCAGCCGCGGATCGCTGTTCGACGGCTGCACGATGCCCGCGATACGCTCGGTATCCAGGCAGTACATGATGCCTTTATGCGGGATCACCGAGACGTCGCTCAGCAGGTGGACCTTCAGGCCGCTCGCCACGCGATGCATCACCGTTTCAATCTGGGCATCGAGCTGTGCGCTTGCCCTGTCACTCCCAGCGTCCTCAGGACATCTGCTGGTCAGGCGCCCCGTCATCGCCGGGCCGATGTTGCTGATCACCAGTGGCGCCGCGAGCCGTGTCTCCGTTCCGCTCCGCTTTTCATGCACGCGCACGCCCGTCACGCGTTCGCCATCGTGCTCGATCGCCAGCACGTCGTGCCCCAACAGCAGCTCGCCGCCTCCATCGCGCACGCGCCGTTCCAGCTCGCCGGTCAGCGCGGCGCAGCCGCCCTCGACGATGCCCGGCGGGCCATAGCGCAGCATGTTGCGTGTGATGGCGACGATCTCCGAGTACGAGACGTCGGCCAGATCGGCACTCAGCGCGAAGTGCGCGATGCGCTCGAAATACGCGTAGAGCGCGGGGAAGCGCTCGCGCGAGACACCGCGCGCCAGCAGCCAGTCACGGAAGCTCAGCTCGCGCTCCGCCGGGCGCGGGCGCCTCAGAAAGAGCGGAATGCCCAGGCGCGCCAGCTCGAAGAACTGCCGCGCCCCCAGCACACGCGCGAGCTGCGTCAGCGAGCGGCAGACGTATTGCCGGCCGCGGAGATGGAACGAGGCGAAGACTTCGGCGTCATGGATGCGGTGCGGCATGCCCAGCGCGCGCAACATGCCCGCCAGCTCGCCATTGGTGCCGAAGGGGATCATGTGCACGGCGCCGGTGCTCACCTGCGCCCCGCGAAAGGTCTTCGCCGTGAAGCGGCCGCCCGGATGCGCCAGCCGCTCGACCACTGCGACGCGCCGGCCTCGTTTCAGGAACTGAGCCGCCGCAAGCAGCCCGCCCAGGCCGGCGCCAATCACCACGACGTCATACTGCCGCTCAGCTGTCATGGTGTCCGTCACTCCAGCGCGTGGTCTAGCTGTGCCAACAGTCCACTCAGCGTCTCGGAGAGCGCCGCGCCGTCCAGCGGCTCGCCCGCCAGCAGCTCGGCCAGCTCGCCGGAGCGCTCTGAGAGCTGCGCGAGGTAATCCAGGTGACGCGGGTGGGCGGCGGCGTCGCGCGCGATGCCGGCAAGCTCCGTGCGTCGCGCGCGCTGCTCCGCGGCGGCTTGCTCCTGCTCGGCCACGCTGTCCAGCAGCGCACGCAGCTGATCGCGCACCTCGCTCAGCAGCGTGTGGTAGCGCTTGGCGACGCGCGCCTCTTCGTCGGCCCGATGCGCCAGCATGCCGGCGATATCGGCGATCTGCAGTCGCAGCGCCTCAAGCTCTTCTGGCTTGGCCGCGCTGAGCGGTGCGGTCTGGCTCTCGGCACGCGAGACGGCCGGATGCACGCCGGACATGGCGCCCATCTCCTCCTCGCCCGCGGCGCCAGGCGCCTCCGCTGAGTGCTGGCCGTCGTCCGCATCGGCCGGCGGGCGCATGGTTGCCGCTGCTGGTGTTGCCGGCAGTCCGTTGGGCCGTTCACCGGCCAGCGAGGCATTGGGGCCCGGCACGCCGATGGCGAAGATCAGCTCGTGGCTGCCGATGGCGATGCGGTCGCCGTCGCGCAGAGGCGTCGCCTCGTGAATCTCGTACCCATTGATGTATGTGCCATTGCTGCTGCCCAGGTCCACGACGACGTACGCGCCAGCCTTGTGCTGGATCAGCGCGTGCCGTCGCGAGGCCAGCTCGTCGCCATCGAGCACGATGTCGCACGAGGGCGAGCGGCCTACCGCGATGTCGCGCTCCCCCAGCACCTCTTCGCGCTCCTCCCCACGCTCCGCAGAGGCCTTGCGAATCAGCAGCCGGCTGCGTGGTGGCGCGACCGCTTGCTCGGCTGGATCGGAGGTGGTGTCGGGCGCCATGGCAGGATCTTCGTCGGACTCCGCCTGCGGCTGCGAGCCGCCTTCGGACTCAGCAACAACATCGAGATTCGACGCGGCGCCCTCAGTAAGCGCGTCTTCCGATGTCAGCACGGCAGGGAGCTTGTCGGTGCTGGTGCGCCACAGTGCCGGGGTGGGATGTGGGCCGCTGGCTGCGGCGACGACAACCGCCGGTTCGGCGACTTCACTGCGGACCCCATCCTCATCGAGCCGATGGCCACAGTATTGGCAGAACTGATCGCGCTCGCGCGCCTCGCGCCCACAGTGCCGACAGGCTGCCATGATGGTGCTCCTCCGTCACTTCTTCGCTTCATCCTGGCGCGCCGCCTGGCGTCGCCCCGCTTGTATCGCACGGCCTAGTATAACATCGCTCACGCGCGCACGTACCAGCCACCTGACCCTCGTGCTGGGTCCTCTCGCAGTAATGCGCCCGTGGCGGCGGCGTATGTCCGATGGAGCGGTGGGGTTGTTCACTGGTCGCTCGTCGCAGCGATGGGCTGGCGCGGGCGGGCGCACGATGTCCGCCTGTCCCCAGTGGGGATGCCTCTGTCCCCCGCGGGAGGCCTTGCCGCCACGAGTTCCGCCTGCGTGGACTGGAAGCATAGGAAACAGATCGCACGTCGTTGCTTGAAGCATGCGCTCGCGTTGACACTGGCGTGGCGGCGTGCGACACTGCCGCCGAGAGTACTTACGTCGTGAATAGTCCGCGGATGAGGTCGCGATGAGCGGAATAGACGTCACGCCGCCGGGGCTGGAGCTGGCGCTGCTCGGCTTTCTGCACGAGGGACCGCTGCACGCCTACGAGATCCACCGCCGGCTGGTGCAGGCCGAGACGTTGGGGCTTGTCTGGCGACTCAAGCAGAGCCACCTCTATGCGCTGCTCGGCCGGCTCGAAGCGGCTGGCCTGCTGGTCGGCACCACCGAGCCCCAGGGCGTGCGCCCTCCGCGTCGAGTGCTCGCGCTGACGGCCGCTGGCCAGGAGGCGTTTACCCGCTGGGTGACGACGCCCGTCGCCCATGGCCGCGATCTGCGCTTGGAGTTCCTCGCCAAGCTGTTCTTCGCCGCGCGGGATGGCTCGCCGGCCGTCTCCGCGCTCGTCGAGCATCAGCGCGCGGCGTGCGCTGATTGGCTCGCGGACCTGCATGCGCAGGTGGATGCCACGCCGACCGGCCAGCCATTTGCCACACTGGTGCTGCAGTTTCGTGTCCGGCAGATCGAGGGCATCCTTGGTTGGCTCGACCTGTGTGCCAGCACGCTGCTCGCCGCGCCCCGTGAAGCGTGACGCTCTCGGGGCCTGGCCCCGCAGTACGATAGAGTTAGCAGCCGTTGCGTCGCCGGAAGGAGTGAAGCCTGACCCATGAGACACTACTCCTTGCGGAAGTCGCTCGCCGCTCTCACGTGGCGGCCGTGGTCATCCGGCGCCTCTGTTACGCAGGAGAGACCTGGGAGATCACCTCATGCGTGACGTCGTCCTCGCTCGCGCTGGTGAGCAACCCATCGAGAAGACCGAGTCGCCCACGCCCGCGCCGATGTCCTCACGGCCGCCGCGCTGGCGGGCGGCGCTGTTGCCGTTGGCGAGCGCGCCGTTCGTGCTCTTTTTGTTGCTGCCGCTCGTCGCGCTGGTTCTGCGGGTGTCGCCAGCCGATCTGCTGTCGCACGTCATGGATCCGGCCGCTGCGCAGGCGCTGCAGCTCAGTCTCAGCACGACGCTGACGAGTGTCCTGATCACCGTAGTCGCGGGGACGCCTGTGGCCTATCTGCTTGCCCGCCGCCGCTTTCGCGGCCGCACCCTGCTCGATACGCTGATTGATCTGCCGATGGTGCTGCCGCCGGCCGTCGCGGGCGTCGCGCTGCTGGTCGCGTTTGGCCGGCAGGGCGCCGTGGGGCATCTGCTTGCCGGGCTGGGTGTGACGCTGCCGTTTACGCCGGCTGCTGTGGTGCTGGCGCAGACGTTCGTGGCCTCGCCCTTCTACATCAAAGCCGCGGAGGCGGCCTTCGCCGGGGTTGATGTTGACCTCGAGCAGGCCGCCGCGCTCGATGGCGCGTCTCCGCTCGCCACGTTCCGCTACGTGACACTGCCGCTGACGGCGCACGCGCTCTTTGGTGGAGCAGTGCTGACGTGGGCGCGCGCGCTGGGCGAGTTCGGTGCGACGATCATCTTCGCCGGCAACTTTCCCGGCCGCACGCAGACGATGCCGCTTGCCATCTACATCGGCTTCGAACTGGATTTCGCGGTCGCGCTCACCCTCTCCGTGATTCTGCTAGTGCTCTCGTTCGCTGTGCTGCTGGTCGTGCGCTACGTGCTGCGCGAGCGCATCGCTGCTTTCAGCTAGCCCATGCTTGTGTGCCGCGCCGTGGGTATGTACGCACGACAAGCTCGCACCAGTACCCTACCATAACCCGTGCCGGCGATACAGGTGGGAAGTAGCCCTGGACCGCTGCCGAGCAAAACCAGCGATTGCTTGACGGGTGCTGGCCGCATGGGGTACACTACGCTGCGGTGTGGACGGTACGTTTGTGGTGTGCGCATCCTGCGCCGGTGTAGCTCAGTGGCAGAGCAGCTGTTTCGTAAACAGCAGGCCATCGGTTCAAATCCGATCACCGGCTCCTCACAAAGCCTGAAATCAAGCGCCTCCGAGGGGCCCCTCGGAGGCGCTTGATGCGTTCCTTGGGCAATGGTAGCAAAATGGTAGCAAACATGATGGTAGCGGGTGCGTGAGGACTCCCTCAGCCTTGGTCTGCCGCAGCGAGCGCTGCGGGATCTACTCGATCTACTGGATCTGCTTGTATGCTCTTACGCGCTATGATTCGTCGGTGTCCACCAACAGCGCGCCGATGCGATCGACCGTCTGGCGCTGTAGCTGTGGGACAACATGGGTGTAAGTGCTGAGGGTGGTCTGCACGTTGGCGTGGCCCAGCAGGTCCTGGACCTCGCGCGCCGAGGCGCTCTGCGAGAAGGCGAGCGTGGCAAACGTGTGCCGTAGGTCGTGGAGTCGGACGGAGGGCAACCCGGCTTGGGCGAGTGCGGCGTGAAAGCGGCGATTGATGTGGCTGGGGTCCTGCGGTGTGCCGCGCTCAGAGGGGAACAGCAGGCCGTGCTCCTCCCATAACTCCTGCGCCGCCGCTCGCAGGGCCGCATTCAGCGCCCGCTGCGCCTCCATGATGGCCGCGGCCTCAGGCGCCAGCGGGATGAGGCGGCGACTCTTGGCTGTCTTGGGCTCGGTAAAGACGAGGCCGCGGCCGCCCACCCGCTGGACTGAACGCTGCACGGCGATACAGGTACCGGCAAGGTCGAGATCGCTCCATTTCACGCCGAGCGCCTCGCCCACCCGCATGCCGGTTGTAG
>DASUBU010000133.1:0-14534 GCA_035763125.1 Ktedonobacterales bacterium | reverse complement strand
GGCGCCGCCGACCGACACGCGTTGGAGCGGCACGTCGCTCCGGTCGGTCCCGTTTGAGCCATTATACCGTACAGTCGCGCTCGCCGTCTCCGCCCCTTCAGCCGCACGCCTCGGGCACCCAGCCGTCACCTTCCGGTCTGGTCCTGTCGCCGCAGAATAGGTACTCACATGGGTGGGCTGGAGCGACGGGCATGCCACGTGCGAGACTGCAGGCAGCACACCCACACGACGAGCAGAGCATGGGCACGCACCCGTGAAAGGCGGTGATCCGAATGGCAAAGGCGCAAATCCGCGTCGGCACGGCGAGCTGGACGGACCACGAACCGTTCTATCCATCTGAATACAACAAGGCGAGCATGAAGTCGCAGCGCATCGCCTATTATGCGCGCTACTTCAACATGGTCGAGGTAGACTCCACCTTCTACCGGCTGCAGCCGACGCGCAACTTCGAGCTGTGGGCCGAGCGGACGCCGCCCGATTTTGTCTTCGACGTCAAGGCCTACGGCGAGCTGACATGGCACCATCGAGACGAGCAGAACGAGCCGATTCCGCCTTCCGCCGAGACGTTCGCCAAATTCGGTGAGATGATCCAGCCGTTGCGCGTGGCGGGCAAGATGGGTGCAATTCTCTTCCAGTTCCCGCCCTGGTACAAGCCGACCGAAGAGCACATGGAGTACTTCGCCGCGATGCGCGAGCTGCTGCCACAGGACACGATTGCCGTCGAGTTCCGCCAGCGCGCCTGGCTGGAGGGTCGCCAGCTCGATGAGACGCGCGCGATCCTCAAAGACCACGACCTGGCATTCTGCGCGGTGGATGAGCCGCAGCTTGGCTCCGGCTCGGTGCCGCCCGTCACGATGATTACCGATCCGCAGTTCTCGATGGTGCGCTTCCACGGCCGCAATGCCAAGATGTGGTACGGCAAGAACCTGCAGAGCAGCCGCGACCGATTCGATTACCTCTACACGGCGGACGAGCTATTGCCGTGGGCTGAGCGCATCGAGCGCATCGCCGAAGAGATGGGCCGCGGCCAGATCCACGTCGTGACCAACAACAACGCCCGCAATTACAGCATCGTCAACGCGCTACAATTGCAGGATCTGCTCGGACAACCCGTTGGCAAAGGCGAACCGCTGCCCGAGAACGTGGACCCGCACATGATCGTCGAGTCCGTCAGCGAGGCGGTGCGGGCGGCAGGCAAGTCCCAGCCCAAGGCCAGGACCAACAAGGACGCCAGCCACGCCCAGCAGCAAATGCCGGGCATGTCGTAGTCACCGCACGGACGGTCGGGGGCGACGAAGCGCGTAAGCGGGGACTATTCGCCGAGATGGCTGCGGTGATAGAGCAGGTAAAGTGTCATCGCCTGGCGGTAGTCCTCGACTGTCGCGGCGCCACCCGCCGTCACGCGATCGGTCAGCGCGAGGATCCCTTCCGCGATTCGCAGATCGGCCTCATCTACGAAGGTGGACCGGCGCAGCGCCTCCAGCATCGCGAAGGGATCCGCGCTACGTGCCTGCACGCCGTAGCTGCGGGCAGCACGCCGCACGTAGGCTTCGACCTGGTAGCGGAGCTGCCAGAAGAGGTGCTGGTCGGTCTCGTTCTGCCGACCGCCTATAGCGGGGCCAGACACGGCGCCGTCGTAGGGCGCCGGAGCATACGTCCCCGCTCCCGTGCCCGCGGGGCGACCTGCTGGAGCAGCAGGCGCCGCACGATGGTACGTAGAGGGAAGGCCGGAATCAGCCTGCATATCGCGCAGGTAGTCTCCGTACATCTGGTAGAGGTCTTCGCCCATGCCTGGCGGCGCGCCGCCATTCTCGGTACCGCGGGCGAGTCGGTCCGCGGCACCAGGCGCGAACCGTCCCCCTGGTGAGGGTAGTGGCCCGGTCGGCGCCTCCGCCAAACGCTGCCCGGCACCCGGGACGCTATGCTGCTGGCTCGCGGGGGCCGCAAATGGCGAGCCTGGCGCAACAGAGGGCCAAGCGGAGGCCGGGACCGGCACGGTCACTTCCGCCTGTGTGCCAGTCTGCCAGCGCTCACGCGCCTTTCCCGTGGCGGCAGGGACAGCGACCGAAACACGTGCCTCCTGCGCTGTGCGTGCCAGCACTGCTTCGAGCAGCCGTGCCCGATGCGCCAGTGCCTCTTGGCTGGGAAGACGTCGCTCGCCGCTTTCGAGCCAGGAGGGGCGCTGGCGACGTGTCCCGAAATCTGGCGCCTTGCCAGCGATGAATGCCAACAGCCCACGCTGCATCTCGCCCGCCAGTCGCGGCGCACGCACTCGCAGCTCCGAGATCTTGCCCTGGTAGCGCGGCTGGCTCAGACGCGGATTCACTTCAAGATAGCGTTCCATGAGCCGCCCAAGGAAGCGTCGCACCTCCGGCGACGACACATCCACCTGGGCGAGCGGGGAGAAGTTGACCGAGCTGGCGAAGTGACGAATCTCTTCGAGCAGGTCACGGCTAGGTGGACGGCAACGCACGCGACCCGCCCGGTAGTCGAAGAACGGCGGCACCGCGTAGTGTTCCACCAGCAGCCAGGCCAGCTCGCCGCGCAGGCGCTCCACCTGCCGTGGATCCAGATCGCCGACACAGACCCCCATCTACCGCCTCTCCTCCGGTCGATCCGCCCCGCCTACCCCGCCTGCCAGAGCGCGCACCGCGCCTTCCGTGCCCAAGTCTACCACGTGCCATGCGTCAAGCGACAGTACGCCATGACCCGCGCCCGCTCCACGCGCTCCACGCGATGCTCGTGCTATACTCGCCCTGTTGCACGTCGCCGCGCATACGATACGCGCACTGGCGGCCACTGCTTTGTGACGAGTGCCGAGCGACCGCCCGGAGAGCCGCACCGACCATGCGCATTGCGATTGACTACACACCCGCCATCGCCCAGAGTGCCGGCATTGGTCGCTACACGCGCGAGCTAGTGGCGGCGCTGATCCGCATTGACTCCGCCGACCGCTTCACACTCTTCTCCGCGGAGCGGCCCACAGCCGAGCGCTCGCTCCCCGAGGCACCCAACATTCGCGCGCGAGTGGTCCCCATCGGCAATCGCAATCTGACGATCCTATGGCAGCGCCTGCACGCGCCGATACCGGCGGAGCTGCTGATGGGGAACGCGGACGTGCTGCATGGCCCCGATTTCATCTTGCCGCCGGTCGCCCGCATGCCCAGCGTGGTCACTGTTCACGATGTGGCATTCCTTACGCACCCCGACTGCGCCGTGCCCAGCCTCGCGCGCTACCTGAGCATGGTCGTGCCGCGCGCGGTGCGAGCCGCCGAGCGCGTGATCGCCGTCTCACAGCGGACTGCCGCGGATTTGACGGCGCTGCTGGATGTCGCGCCCAAGAAGCTCACGGTCATCCCAAACGGCATTGCGCCACGCTTCAGTGGCGCGCGCGACGAGGCCGCGATTGCCCGCCTGCGGGCGGTATATCGCATCGAGGGGCCGGCAGTGCTGGCCGTGGGCACCATCGAGCCGCGCAAGAATTACGCCCGCCTGATCGCCGCGTTTGCCGAGGCTCGGCGCACGTCCGGTGGCCCCCGCACGCTCGTCATCGCCGGCCGCAAGGGATGGCTCTACGATGACGTGTTCGAGGCCGTCGAGCGCTGTCACGTGAGCGATGGTGTGCGCTTCCTCGACTACGTGCCCGACGAAGACCTGCCGAGCCTCTATCACGCCGCCGATCTGCTGGCGATCCCGTCGCGCTACGAGGGCTTCGGCATCCCGGCGGCAGAGGCGATGGCCAGCGGCCTGCCGGTCGTCTATGGCGATGCCGGCGCGCTGCCGGAGGTTGTGGGTGACGCGGGCCTAGCCGTCCCACCGGAGGATGCCGCGGCACTGACCGAGGCGCTCTTGCGTGGCATCCAGGACGTTGCGCTGCGCGAGCAGATGGTCGCGCGCGGCCGGGAACGTGCAGCAGGGCTGACCTGGGAGGCCGCGGCGCTGGCGCATCTCCAGGTGTATCGCACGGCCGCCGGTGCAGCATAGCGCGCGCACGTCGCGCGGGGAGGGTGCATATGCCATCTGATGCCAACACGCAAGACGCGACGCCGACCTCAGTGGTCACCTGCTTCCTGCTGCGCCGCACGCCCGACGGCGATGAAATCCTGCTGCTGCGCCGCAGTGGGCGCGTGCGCACCTATCAGGGCGCGTGGGCTGGCGTCAGCGGCTACCTGGAGCCAGGCGTCGCCCCACTCGAACAGGCCTACACTGAGATTGGCGAGGAGACTGGGCTGTCGCGCGAGCAGGCCACGCTGTTGGCGCGCGGCGAGCCGCTGCCCATCCACGATGCGGCGCACGGCCTGAGGTGGCTCGTGCATCCGTTTCTCTTTGAGGTAGACGGCAGCGCCGCGATTCACACTGACTGGGAGACTACCGAGAGCACCTGGGTCGCCCCTGACGCGCTCGACCGCTATCCCACGGTCCCGCAGCTCGTGGACGCTCTCGCGCGCGTCTATCCGCCGCCGGCGCCAGGCGCTGCCGATGCCCACTGACAACTCCGGCGCGATCCCAGCACTGGACGTCGCAATCGCCGCCGTCATCGCCGACCACGAGCATGGCGCAAGCTATCTCGCGCGCCAGGCGGCGCTCGCGCTGGCCGCCGCCTCCGCCCCCGGAGCCGCGGCACAGCTCAATGCCGACGACCGGCTTGCTCTGCTACACGCCGCCGCGCGCCGCCTCGCCACCGCACGCCCCAGCATGGCGGCGCTCGCCAATACAGCCGCGCTCATCTGGTTGGCCGCGGCGCAGGCGGGCGAGCGCGGCGATCCCGAAGACGATCAGCTTGCCGCGCTGCACGAGGAGGCCGCGCGACTCGGCGCGCTGTGGGGCGCTGCTGCCCACGCCATCGGCCAAGCCGCCATTCCGCTACTGAAGGGGACGCTCTACACGATCAGCCGCTCGGGCACCGTCGAGGCAGTGCTCACGCGGCTCGCCCACGAGCGCGCCGCCGCGGACCTGCCGCGCAAGATCATCGTCGCGCATTCACTGCCGGGCGGCGAGGGAGTAGCGGCCGCCGAGGCATTGGCCGCCGCTGGTTGGCACGCCACACTCGTCGCCGACGCGGCCTGCGGCCTATTCGTGCCGGAGGTTAGCGCGGTGGTCTGCGGCGCCGACAGCGTGCGGGCAGATGGCAGCGTCGTGAACAAGGTCGGCACCTTGCCGCTGGCGCTCGCCGCGCGCGCCGCCGTCGTCCCGGTCTATGTGCTCTGCGAGACGCTCAAGATCGCCGCGCCAGACTTCCCCCTCGCCCTGGAGGAGCTGGCCCCGCTCGATCTCGCCCAATCCGCGCCGCTCAGCCCCAGCATCGCCACTCGCAATCCTGCCTTCGACCGCACGCCTGGCGAGTACATCACGGCGGTCGTCACCGAGCGGGGCATCCTCACGCCCGCGCTGCTGGCCGCCGAGGCGCAGCGCGCCGCGGGCGCCCTGGCGGCACTCGATGCCAGCGACTGAGGCCGCAGGCCATGGCTGCTGGAGAGCCTGGCACTCGCGCATAATGGTGGGTACGCAGGCGCTACTCCTCCGATGGCCCGCTCTTTGGGGATGACGTAAGCACGGCCAGCAGGGCGCGCGCGTAGGCCTCGGCGGCGCTCTGCCCGTCGTAGTAGCCGACCTCCAGCAGGATGCGGTAGCGGCACTTCCAGCGTCGCGCCGCAGCCGGAGTCAAGCGCAGCAGGCTATAGCCCGGCACGCGCGCGTCGAGCGCCTGCCGCAACGCCACCTCGTCGGTCTCGGTAGCCCCACACGCCGCCAGCGCATCGCGCAGTTCGTCGGGCAGCGCTTGGTCCATCGGCGGCATCGTCGGCCATCCTCCCATCGCTACAGCACACTCCCCGCAGCGGTGGCGCCGCATACGCCACACCGCGTAGGATTCTACCAGCCCACGCGCAGCCTCGCCGTATCTGTTCCCGCTGAGAAGGGAGCGCTTTGTGTCCGCACACAGGCCCACGCCAGCCGCCCCAGTCGGCATCGAGATCGCCGAGAGTGGCACGCGCATCAGCGCTGCCTTCGGTCATCTGGCGCACGATACACGCGTCGTCGCGCGCTTTCCTGCACCACCCTCGCCGGAGGATGCAGTGGCGAAGATCAGCCAGCTTGCCCGCGAGGCGCTGCGCCGCCTGAGCGATATAGGGATGGAGGGCGACGCGTACCACGTGGAGCACCGCGACGAATGGTTCGCGCGCGTGCCAATCAAGTCGGCGGTCGCCGTCGTCGGGCGTGTCAGCCGTGGCGCGGTAGTCTCGTTGCCGCAGGCGCCAGAGTGGGCGGGCTTCCCATTGGGCAAGCGGCTGACTGAGGCGCTGGGTGGACTGACACAGATCGTGAGCGAAACGAACGCAGCCGGGTTTGCTGAGCTCAGCGTGGGCGCCGGTCGAGACCACCTTGATGTGCTGTACGTCCATCTCGGCCGTGCCGTCACCTCGGCCTATGTCACTGGCGCGCGGTTCTTGACGGGTGCGCACGGCGCGGAGGGACTACTCGGCCACATGTGGGTGCGCGCGGATGGGCCGCGCTGCGCGTGCGGGGTGCGCGGCCACCTCGATCCGATCGCCTCGTCGCAGGCAGTGGTGCGCACGATGATCGGCCGCGCCTCTGACCGCGAGGAGAGCCTGGACGCAATGCTGCGCGTGACCGGTGGTCGCGCCGAGGCGATCAGTGCGCAGCAGAGCGTGCGGCTGGCCGAGGAAGGGGATGCCGTGGCGCGAGCTGTGCTCGATGACGCACTCGACGCACTCGCGCTGGCGCTCTCCAATGCCGTCGCGCTGCTCGCTCCAGGGGTGATCGTGCTGGCGGGTCCGCTGGCCGAGGCTGGTCCTGCATTCTTCGATCCACTGACCGAGCGGCTGCGTGCCACCTGCCGCCATTTGCCGGAGTCTCCGGCACTCGTTCCCGCCGTGCTGGGAGTGCGCGCACCACTCATCGGCGCTCAGCTTCTCTCGCTAGGGATCTCAGCCGAGCGGTTGGACGAATCGAGCGAAGCGTAGCCGCAGACCTGCCGCGCGTGGCATAATGCACAACGCATGCGCCTGCCCCTCATTGCGCGTAAGCACAGCCGTACGCGGCTGGTGGGGGAGAGTGATGCGCCATCGCTGGACGGCAGTCCACCGCTGTGATGGGATGGTCTTGTGATCGAAGACGCACATCTGGCTGGGCAGACCTTGCGTAACCGATACCACCTCGATACCGAGCTGGCCCGCGGCGCGCTGGCTGTCGTCTTCCGCGGGCGCGACCGCGTGTTGAAGCGTCCTATTGCCGTCAAGGTGGCCCCAATCGCACATGCCGCATCCTACCGCGCCGGCCTCAAAGCCACCGCCAATCTCACCCACCCCGCCGTGATCGCCGTCTACGATACGCTGGAGGAGGAGGATGGTGCGCTCTACATCATCCAGGAGATGGTGGAAGGACGCTCGCTCGCCGCGTATCTTCGCGCTGGACTGCCGAGCGCGCGGGCACTCGATCTGGGTGGCCAGATCGCACGTGCGCTGGCGTATGTTCACGCACACGACGTCGTCCACGGCGACCTCACCCCCAGCGCCGTGCTGGTGGACCGCCACGCGCGTGTGCGCCTCAATAACTTCGGCCTCCCGCCAGACAGCGCGTACTTCGCCCGTTTGTCACGTGTGCTGGAAGGTGAGGCGCCCACCCGGCGGATCGACAAACCCGTAGGGGGAAGCTCCACGCGTGCAAGTGCCGAGGCGGCAGGTGACATGCTGCCATCGCCTGTGGATGACGTGCGCGCGGTGGGATTGCTGCTCTGGCAGCTGCTCACCGCGGAGGCTGTCGCCTCCGCCTCGCCAGAGGCCCGCACCTTCCGCGACGATGTACCGGAAGACATCCGCGATCTCGTGCAACGCGCACTCTGGCGCATCCATCCTGAGGCCATCACCGACGCTGAAACCCTTGCGCTGGCACTGGAAGACGCGGCCCGTCAGCTCAATCAACAGCGTCCCGCCGATCCACAGTTCACGCCACCTGCCCTGAAGGCGCTGCGCGACGCCTACACTGAGCCGGGTCATGCGCCCTCTGAGGCCACAGTACAGCCTGGCTACTCACGGACCATGGTGCATCCTGGCGTGCCACGTGGACCCGGTGAGCTGATGCGCGGCGCGCAGACGGTGGACTCCTTTGGGGGTGGCGCTCCGACCGAGCTTGGCCCGCCCCAACTGCACCTGCCTACCCGGCCCTTCCGCGAGAGCGCCTTTGCACGGCCGGACCCACGGCTGCCACGCTGGCCCGGTCCGTCGTCCGCGCTGAGTGAGCAGCGGGCCGCTGCTGGGCCGACGGCTTCGAGCGGCGGGGTAAACACTGCCCTGCTGATCGCCATTGCCGTCGCCCTCTTCGTGCTCTTCTTTCTGATCGGCTTCAGCGTTCCGCTGCCGCCGCTCTTCCAGCGCTGAAGGCAGCAGCAGACCAATTCTGGCGAGGAGCTTGCGCGTGGAGCATCTCTGGGCCCCCTGGCGGATGGCCTACATTGACAGCGGCGGCAAGCCGGACGGCTGCATCTTCTGCGGCAAGGCGACCGCCGATGCCGAGCAGGACGAGGAAAATCTGGTCGTCCACCGCGGGCCGCGCTGCTTCGTGCTGATGAACCTCTTCCCCTACAACAACGGCCATCTGATGATCGCGCCCTATGCCCACGTGCCCACCATCGAAGAGCTGGACGCCGAGACGTTGACCGAAATGATGACCACCGCGCAGCAAGCGCTGGCCGCGTTGCGAAACGCGATGCACCCCGACGGCTTCAACATGGGGATCAATCAGGGCACAGTCGCCGGCGCGGGCATTGCCGACCACGTGCACTTCCACATCGTGCCGCGCTGGAACGGCGACACCAACTTCATGCCGGTGCTGGGCAACACCAAAGTGATGCCGGACTACATCGAGAACACCGCGGCCCAGATTCGTGCCGCGTGGCCGACGGCTTGAGCGCGTGATCCGGCGGGCGTTAGTGCCTGCGCTGCTCAACCCATTGACGGAACAGCAGCCCCAGACCGGCGGCTATCAGGAGCGGGAATGCCGCGAGCGACACCAGCGCAGTGGTGCTGCCCCACATAATCTCCCAACTGACCCCACCAGCCCTGGTCATGCCGATGACCAACAACATCAGAGCCTGCCCGAATGTCCAGGCTACAGGAACGATCAGAAATGCCCAAGTCGTGCGTAGCAGTGCCGCCCCGGCGAACGCGAGGGCGAGGGCGCCAACAAGGACGATGTAGAGCGGCATTGGCGCATCGAAGACGTCGGCAGTGCCCCAGATCGCTGGGATCCACCAGACCATCGTGCCCGCGACAAAAGGCAATACACCGCCCAGAATGGAAAGGAGGAGCTGGCGATGATTCTGCGGGGTAACCGCGTGCTGGTCGCCTAACGAGGATGCCGATGGCTGCGAGTACATAGCGCACCATCTCCTTCCCGAACGTGGCACGTGACGTGTCTGTTCTACATCAGCGCGCTGCCACTCCTTCCCGTGTAGAAGATGATGGGCTCCTCACACGACTGTCACGCGCTCGCGGCACCATATCCCGCTGTCATCACACATGCCACCTCGGCTCGCTCGCGTATGGCGACTTGCGGCGGGAGGGCACGAGGTCCTATCATGGAGTGTCGGCACACAGCAGGCGACGGCGCTGGGGGCTGAGCGCGAGCAGGGGGAGTGCGCTATGGCAGGCGCGGGGCACGGCGACGCACGCCTGACGGCGCTGGTGCGCGGGCGGGTGCAGGGCGTCGGCTTTCGCTACTTCGCCCGGCGCACCGCTGCTGGGCTCGGCCTGCGCGGCTACGTCCGCAACCGTCCCGACGGCGCTGTCGAGGTCGTCGCGGAGGGTCCCCGGCCGACGCTGGAGGAGCTGCTGCGCCGCCTGGAGCGCGGTCCGGCCGGGGCACGCGTCGAACAGGTGGAGGTCGCGTGGTCTGCGCCAGAAGGTAAGCTCAGCGAGTTCCACATTCGGGTGTAGCGCCGAATCCTCGCCACTCGTGGCACGGGGCGTCCGCAAGACACCCCTACGAGCCAGCCCCGGCGCGAGCGACGGGCGCCAGGACTGATCGCATTCATCTTTGCATTAAGTAGGAGCACAAGCGCGATGAGCATAGACCTCAAGACCGTGGACCACGTCGCCATGCTGGCGCGCCTCGCTCTCAGCGACCAGGAGCGCGACCGTCTGCGCGACCAGCTCTCGGCCATTCTCGAGCACATCAACGTGATCGCCGAGGCTGACACCAGCCAGGTACCCGCAACCGCGAACGTCCTGCCGCTCGAGAACGTCATGCGGGCCGACCAGTCACGCCCCAGCACGCCGACCGCCGAGTTGGTCGAGCGCGCCCCCGCCCATGAAGACGCCTACATCCGTGTGCGTGCCGTCCTCGAGAACGAGTAACGGCCGTCCTCACGGGAAGGCAGGCGTACAGACGCGAGCAACACGCGAGGGCGTGCGCAATACCCCCCTACGGAGCCTGATGGACCGCATCACTATGTGCCAGGAGCAATTCCGTGCCTGAACTGTGGCAACTCAGCATCGGCGAAGCGGCTGAACGTCTTGGCCGCGGCGAGATCTCGTCCGTCGCATTGACCCGCGCGCACCTCGACCGCATCGGCCAGGTGGAAGGCCGCGTGCGCGCGTTCGTCACGACGACCGAGCAGGAAGCGCTGGCCGAGGCCGAGCGTGCCGATCAGCGCCGCAAGCGCGGCGAAAAGTTGGGCACGCTGGACGGCATCCCGGTCGCCATCAAGGACGTCATCGCCACCAAGGGAGTGCGCACCACCTGCTCGTCGCGCATTCTGGAGCATTTCGTCCCACCCTACGACGCCACCGTGATGACCAAGCTGCGCGCGGCGGGCGCCGTAATGCTGGGCAAGACGAACATGGACGAGTTCGCGATGGGCTCCTCTACCGAGAATTCCGCGTTCTTCCCCACGCGCAATCCCTGGGATCTGGAGCGCGTACCGGGCGGCAGCAGCGGCGGCTCGGCCTCCGCGGTGGCGGCTGGCGAGGCGATGATGGCGCTCGGCTCGGACACCGGCGGCTCGGTGCGCCAACCCGGCGCGCTAACGAATACCGCCGGCCTCAAGCCCACCTATGGCCGTGTCTCGCGCTACGGTTTGGTTGCCTTCGCCTCGTCGCTCGATCAAATCGGACCGCTCACGCGCTCGGCGCGCGACGCGGCGATCACGCTGGCGGCCATCGCCGGCCACGACCCGCTCGACTCCACCTCAGTGGACGAGCCGGTGCCGGACTACGTGGCGGCGCTGACCGGCGACGTGGCGGGCATGCGCATCGGCGTCCCGCGTGAGTACTTCGTCGAGGGCGTGGAGCCGGGCGTACGCGCGGCGCTGGAGGCGGCGATGGAGACTTTCAAGTCGCTAGGCGCCGAGATCGCGGAGACGTCGCTGCCACATACGCGCTACGGCGTCGCGGCGTACTACATCATTGCGCCGGCCGAGGCGAGCGCGAACCTCGCGCGCTACGACGGCGTGAAGTACGGCTATGCCGAGCGCGGCGAAGCCGACAGCCTGATTGACTTCGTGATGAAGACGCGCGACCAGGGCTTCGGTCCAGAAGTCAAGCGGCGCATCATGCTGGGCACCTACGCGCTTTCCGCCGGCTATTACGACGCCTACTACCTCAAGGCGGAGAAGACGCGCACGCTGATCAAGCAGGACTTCGACACAGCCTTCGAACGCTTCGACGTGCTGCTGGGTCCCACCTCGCCGACGGTGGCCTTCAAAATCGGCGAGAAGGTGGCCGACCCCTACGCGATGTACCTCAACGACGTGTTCACAATCCCTGCCAACCTGGCTGGCATTCCGGGTATCTCGATCCCAGCGGGCTTCAGCGAGGGGCTGCCGGTGGGCTTGCAGCTGCTCGGCCCGGCGTTTGGCGAGGCGACGCTGCTGCGGGTGGCCGATGCCTTCCAGCGGGCGACGGACTTCCACATGCGCTGGCCGGAGCTTGGCCCGGCCAGGAAGCCCCCGCGCAGCCGGCGAGGATGAGGGCGAGGGCGCGGAGCGGGCGGCCGGGAGGTACCGTCTACTCGCGCCGTGTGGGCCGAAGATCGCGGCGAGCGCGCATAGTGTGAGCAAGCTCACAGCATCCACGATAAGGAGATAAGCGGGAACCCAGCGGCTCGGATCAGCGTCCTTACAGTGGCCATTCGCTTCAGGTGAGGTCCATTCGGCGGTCTCACGTAATACCTATGAAGCGACGCACGTTACGAGAGGACGGGTCCGATGCGAGTTGTTGCGCCGGGGCGGCTGAAGATTTCCGTGGCGGCGGTGGGCGCCGCCGTGATTGCTCTCCTCCTACTCGCCGGGTGCGGCGCATCGGCCTCTAGCGTGGCCAGCAGCCACTCAAGTACCGGCAACGATGGAACTGGGATCGGCGGCTCGACCTCGGCTCCGGGGCCATCCGGGAGTCCGGTGGCTGGCAGCCCCCAGGCGTACCTGATCAAGACGCTGCGCGTCAACATGGCGTTCTCGGATACCCGCGCCGTGGCGGGCGACCTGACCACCTGGATCACGAACACCGACCCCAAGGCCTCGACCACCAGCCAGGACTACGAACAGGCGCGCGACAACCTCTACTCCGTCACGATCACCTATTCGGTGCAGGCGACGCTCTACCCACAGATCGAGGCGCACCTGAAAGGCTACGCCGAACAGCACGGTGGCAAGCTGCTCAACCTGCAAGAGAGCGTGCAGGACATTACGAATGATTTCGTTGATGCGCAGTCGCGGCTGGCCAACCTGCGTGCCGAGCAGCAGCGGCTGCAAAGCCTCTACAGCACGACCAATGACCTCAACGCGATCTTGAGCATCGAGCAGCGCCTGAGCGACGTGGAGGGGCAGATCGAGCAGATTGAGGCGCGGCTCAGCCGCTTCAACGGCCAATTGACCTTCTACACCGTGACCGTGAGTCTCCAGCCGATCCAGACCACCTCGACCGCGCTGGCCGCGAGCCACTTCGATCCCCTGCAGACGTTGCACGACGCGCTGCAGGCGGCGGTGATCTTCGGCGAGTGGCTGCTCAACGTGCTCATCTGGCTGGTGGTCTTCAGCATCTTCGCGCTGCCGGTGCTAGCGGTGATCATCGCCGTGCGCCGCCGACGTGCGCGCCGCGCGCCCCCTCCGCCACCGTCTATGCCGGCTCCCGTCGCGGCACCACGGGCGCCTGCCGCTCCACCAGCAGCACCCTGACTCCTCAACGTCAGGTTTCGGAGAGGGGCTGCCGAAAGGGCCGCAGCTCCTCGCCCGGCGTTGGGCGAAGCGACGCTGCTGCGGGTGGCCGATGCCTTCCAGCGGGTGACGGACCTCCACGCGCGCAGGCCGAAGCGGCCACCCGGTCCAGCCAAGAAGTCCACGCAACCGGTGGGGTATTCCAAGGCACGGTGCGCGCCTGTTCGAGCAGCAGGCGGCTAGGCTGTAATACCACGACGTTAGCGGCAGCAGTCGTCGCAATCGCTGTTCTCGTGCGCGCCCGGCGCGAGGAGCATCGCATCGTCATCGCAGCAGGGATCGCCGCGCCACGTCTCCCAGCCCTCCTTGAGGGCGACTCCTGCAATCGCTAGCGCGGTGAGCGGATCGGCCCACCACCAGCCCAGCAGGGCATTCGCGCCCAGGCCCACCAGCAGCGCGACCGAGAGGTAGGCGCAGAGCATATTCTGCCGCCCCTCGCTCTTCGTGGCGGCCGAGCCGAGCCGGTCGCCCACCCGTGCCTTGGCCCGCGCCAGCAGCGGCATCGTCACCGTCGTGACGGCGGCCAGGCCAATGCCGAGCCAGCTCGCGCGCGGAACCTCGCCACCCAGCAGATTGCGAATGGCCTCGACCCCGACGTAAGCCGCGATCAGGACAAAGCTGGCGGCGATCAATTGCTGCGCGCGTCGCTCAGCCTGCTCTGAGGAGGCCCGCGCGGCGGCGAAGCGCCAGAGGACGATGAAGCCGGCCAGCGCCTCGACCACCGAATCAGCGCCGAAGCCAACCAGGGCAATGGAGCCGGCGAGGATGCCGGCGGCAATGGCGACCGCGGCCTCGACGGCATGCCAGCCCACGCCCAGCCCGGCCAGCATCCGGGCGCGCTTGATCCATCTGATACGCTCGCCTGATACCTGCGACGCGAGCGGACGTGCATCAGCGCTCAATTGGCTCATCGCGCAATCTCCTCGGGCTCAGGCGTGGGCTGGAGCAGCGCCTCAACCAGCGCGCAACCACGCGGCGTCAGCGTATAGAGGACCAGGCGGCCCTCCCGCCGGGACCGGACCAGGCCCCCAGCGCGCAGCGCCTTGAGGTGATGTGAGACGAGGCCAATGGCCCGTCCCGTCAGCCAGGCGAGGTCACAGACGCACAGCTCGCCCCCGTCGTGTAGTAGGGCCGCAACCATCAGGCGGGTGGCGTCGGCCAGCGCCTGGGCGGCGGACGCCGCGAGGTGCGCCGCGTCTTGTGAGAGACGACGCTCCCGCAGAGCCCTCGCGCGCGGCAACTCCAGACACCGCAGATCACAGTGCTCGTCGTTCATGATGTCATTCTAACATGCATTGGAACGTTG
>DASUBU010000132.1:0-2901 GCA_035763125.1 Ktedonobacterales bacterium | reverse complement strand
GACCAACGACACGGTCGTCAACAACTATCTGCGCGCGGAGCAGGTCGTCAACTGGGCGACGATGGGCGGGGCCAAGGCCCTGGGCATGGACAGTCTCGTCGGCAGCATCACGCCGGGCAAGCGCGCCGATCTCGTCCTCATGAAAAATGACGCCTCACCAGCCATGTTCCCAGTGCTCCATCCCTACGGGCACGTCGTGTTCCAGGCCGGGCGCGGTGATGTGCACACGGTGATGGTTGATGGCAAGGTCGTCAAGTACGACCACCGGCTGCGGGGCATCAACCTCGATAGAGCAAAGAAGGCGGTCGCCAGCACGGTCGAGTACACGCACTCGTGCATGGGCGAGAGCGCATGGCAGGAAGTGATGAATCCGGAGCAAACGAAGGTCGAGCTGCTGGACAATCCGTACACGTACACCAGGCGGGACGGCGGCGGGGCGGGATCGTAGAAGCAGGAGAGCTGATCGGCCGCCGACAACACTCAGATCCGCGGCCTGCGCGCGGCAGCTATGGCGGGAGGATGACATGACGAGCGCTGAGATGCCGGCAGCCGTGATCGTCAGACATGGTGTCCCGCCCGAGCATCAGCAGCGCCCCATGCCGCGGCGCGGCGAGAGGCAGGCGCTCATCCGCGTCACGGCCGCGCCCATTGCCCCCCTCGATCTGCTGTGCGCGTCGGGCCGGTCGTACTTCGGTCCGCCGGCGCTGCCCTACATCCCCGGCACACAGGGCGTGGGAACGGTGGTGGAGGCGGCGACGCTCGTCCCCGGCCAGCGCGTGTGGTTCTCCTGCGATGCCGGGATGAAGCCCGGAGACGGCAGCCTGGCGGCGTATTGTGTGATCGAGGAAGTGGCTGCGCTCCCGCTCCCCGACAACGTGGCAGACGACCTGGTCGCCGCGCTCGGCCTCTCCGCCATCGCCGCCTGGATGGCGCTGACCTGGCGCGGCCAGCTCCAGCCTGGGGAGCAGGTGCTCGTGCTTGGCGCCAGTGGCGCGGTCGGCCAGGTGGCGGTGCAGGCCGCGCGGCTGCTCGGCGCCGGGCGCGTGATCGCCGCCTCACGCGACCCGGCCGGCCTGGCTCGTGCGCTCGAACGCGGCGCGGACGCCACAGTTGATCTCAACGGAGACGACGTGGATGAGCTGCACCGCCGCTTGGCAGCCGCGTGCGAGGGGCCGCTGCATCTGGTGATTGATCCGGTCTGGGGGCTGCCGGCCGAGGCGGCGGTGAGAACGCTCGGCTTCGGCGGGCGGCTGGTCAACATCGGCTCGGCCGCGGGGCCAACCGCGCACTTCGAGTCGGCCACTGTGCGCAGCCGGATGCACAACATTCTCGGCTACACCAACAACGCCCTGTCGCCGCAGCAGAAAGCCGAGGCGCTCAGCACGATTCTCACGCATGCCGCTGCTGGTCGCTGCTCGGTAGATCACGAAACGCTACCGCTCGCGCGCGCAGGCGAAGCGTGGGAGCTCCAGGCCGCATTTGCCCGGCGCAAGCTGATCCTGGTGCCATGACGCTGACACTACGGCTCGGCAGTCAGACCTGGGCGTGGCGGGACCAGGTCGTCCGGCTCCACTCCCGGCGGTGAAATGCCGCGCTCGGCCAGATCATCAGGTGGCGGCACATCTGGCGGCGTGGCGAGCGTTTGGGCGGCTGCACGTGGTCGGCTCCCGTACCACTCCACGAGCAAGATGCGGATGATCTCCGCCACCGGAATCGCCAGCAGCGCGCCCAGAATGCCCAGCAGTTGTCCGCCGGCAAGCACTGCCACGAAGATCGCCAGCGGGTGCAGATGCACACTGCGTCCATAGACCAACGGCTGCAGGATATTGTTCTCGAGCTGCTGATAGACCACGAAAAAGACAATGACCAGCACGGCGGTGAGCGGGCCGACGAAGAAGGCGATGACGATGCAGATGATGGCGCCAAGCGTCGCCCCCACCAATGGGATCAGGTCGAGCAGCGCCACCACCAACGCAAGAGCAAGCGCGTAGGGCACCCGCAAGACGGTCAGCGCCGCGAAGGTGAAGATCCCCGCGATCAAGCTGATCGCCAGATTCCCCGTGACGTAACCGGAAACTGCCCTGGCGGAGGCCGCGGTGATGCGGCGTAGTCGTGCCCGCTGCTGCTCATGGGGCACCAGGCCGATGCCTCGCGCGACGAAGTGGGCGCCGTCGAGCAGCAGAAAGAAGGTGATCAACAGGATGCTCAGCAGAGCGGTGATGCTGCCGAGGACACCGCTGGCGACAGCGAGCAATGGGCCAGCCGCACCGCTGAGCGTATTCGGGAGCGCGCTCAATTGCGCCTGCAGCCCGCTCACCAGGCCACCCAGCCCGTAGCGCTCGGCGAGGGCGCGCAGCGCCTGCTCTGGACCGCCCGGACGCTGGAAGAGCGAGACCAGGGTCACGATCAGGCCGCGCACCTGCGCGATGAGCGGCGGCAACACAAGAGCGCCGAGGCCGGCAAGCGCGAGCAGCAAGGCCCCGTACACCAGCAGGATGGCCACGCTGCGCCGTATGTGATGGCGATGCAGCCAATTCACGGCTGGGTTGAGCGCGACGGCGAGGAAGGCGGCGACCAGTCCCCAGCGCAGGATATCCTGTAGTTGCCAGAGCACGTACAGCCCGGCCAGCAGTCCGAGCGCCGTCAGCAGCACGACCACCACCGTACGCGGCCGCACCTGGGAGTCCAGCGCGAAGGATCTACCGGCGGCATCGCCGTTTGCTTCGGCTTCGTCGGCGCCGCGGGCGCGGTCAGGCTGGCGGTCGGTGGTGACAAACGCTGCATCTCCGTCGGCCATGGCAGTTGCTGTCCTTCCAACCTAGGCGCAGGACGATGACCACATGACGCCTTTCAAGCGATTGGACTCTCCGCGCGGTCCACGCATCGCCCGACCCGCTGCGC
>DASUBU010000131.1:0-8869 GCA_035763125.1 Ktedonobacterales bacterium | reverse complement strand
GGCCCGGAGCATGGGGCAGGCGTGGGACCTCACCGAGGGGCGAGGGGGAAGACTAGCCCCGCCACTCACCCCGATGACGGGGCGCCCGCACCATCTCCGCGCTATACTTGCGGATGGCCCACCCACGTTGGGGGCCGCCCCTGGCGCGGCTATCGGCCTTGTCGGCCTCGCGGGCATCCGGTCCTTCACGTGGGCGGGGAGTATCCGGCAACGGACAGACTGGCCAGGGGAAGTTCTCCGGCCAGCCAAGGCGCAGGCCCACGGGAGGACGAAGCCATGGCAGAGCCAACGCTGTATGAACGTCTGGGTGGCATCTTCGCTATTGCCGCCGTCAGTGACGACTTCAGCGAACGAGTAGTGAAGAACCCAAAGATCGTCAATGCGAACCCCGAGTTGCACGAATGGCACACCGTGACGTACCACACGCGGCTGCCGGGTCTCAAGTGGCTACGAGCCTTGTGGCTCGCCTCGTTGGCGGGGGGTCCATTCGAGTATACCGGCCGGGAGATGCGCGATGCGCATTTCGACCTCAAGATCCCACCCGACGTGTTCGACGAAGTCGCTGCGGAACTTGCCAACGCCCTTGATGACCTCAAGGTGCCCGAGCGCGAGAAGGGGGAGGTGTTGGCCGCCTTCGCTGGAGAGAAGGGTGAAGTCACGGCCGGTTCTGAGCCTGGGGCGGTCAATTGGCGCCGTTGGCGTTGAGTCGAGCGTGATGCAGAACCGCGACTGAGCTCGACTTCCACCAGATGGAAGAAGAGAGTGTCTCGACACCATCTGGCGCGGGAAACGGTCGCATGTCGACTCCGGCGGCGTGGCACGCGTTGCGGCACACGACGGGGAGCTGTACCCGACAGACGTCAGGGCGCCTCCTCCGCTCACTGCTGTACCCGCCGCCTTCGGGCTTCGGGTTACGCACCTGGTTGCGAGAGCGACATCATCCACCTCTGTTGCACCGGTCAACCGGCGGCCATACAGCAGGGCGATCAGCACATCAGAGGAGCGTGTGCGCGGACGGATGTCTCACCGTGATCTCCCCGACGCCTCCTCGCGGCGGGAAGCGCCACATGCACAGACAGGGGCATGCCGTGACGCTGGACTGAGCCGGCTGGACTGAGCCGGCTGGCAGGAGGTCGAGATGCCCCCGCTCTCGTTCTCGGGGTTGGTACTGGTGGCAGGCGTGGCGTTCCTCGCCCCCCTCCTAACTGAGCTCGCCCGCGTGCGCCGGCTCCCTGCGGTGGTCATCGAGATCGTCGCGGGTATCCTCCTTGGCCCGTCCGTGCTGAACTGGGTCCGTGTGGATATTCCTCTGCAGGTGCTCTCGCTCCTTGGCTTGGCCTTCCTGCTGTTCCTATCGGGCCTGGAGGTGGAGTTTGAACAGCTTCGGGGATCGCTGCTGAAGGTGATCGGCGTCAGTTTCCTCGCGTCGTTCCTCCTGGCGCTCGCCTTCGGCTTCGGCTTGCAGGCCATCGGGCTGGTGCGGTCTCCGCTGCTCGTCGCGATCATCCTTGTGGCGACCTCGCTGGGTGTCGTCGTCCCGCTGCTGAAGGACAGCGGCGAGAGCACGTCCCGGTTTGGGCAGCTCGTCATCGGGGCGGCATCGCTCGCCGAGTTCGGCCCGATCATCCTGTTGTCACTCTTCTTCTCGCGTGCGGCGGCTGGCCTTGGTACGCAGGTGTTCCTTCTCGCCATCTTCGCCGCGCTCACCGCCGTCGCCGCGCTCGCCGTGTTCCGGGCCGAACGGTCGGCCCGGCTGGTGGGTGCATTTCGCCGTCTGCAAGACACGACCGCCCAGATCCGCATCCGTGGCGCTTTCCTGCTGCTGGCCGCACTGGTCGCGCTGGCCGAGGCGCTCGGGTTGGAAATCATTCTCGGCGCCTTCGCGGCGGGAGTGATCCTACGCTTCATCGATCAGGACAAGCTGCTGACGCACCCGCAGTTCCGCCAGAAGCTCGAGGGGGTCGGGTTCGGCGTGTTCATTCCGGTGTTCTTTATCACCAGTGGCGTCCAGTTCGACCTGCGCGCCCTGGTCGCAAGTCCCTCAGCGCTCGCGCGGGTGCCGCTCTTTCTCCTCGCGCTTCTCGTGATCCGGGGTGCCCCGGCCCTGCTCTACCGGTGGCAGGTTGGCATGCGCCGCGCCGTGGTCGCGGGATTGCTCCAGGCCATCTCCCTGCCGGTCATTGTGGCGGCGGTCCAAATCGGCCTCGCGCTTGGGCTGCTCACGCAGACGACTGGCGCGGCGCTGGTGGCGGCCGGGCTGCTGTCCGTCTTGATCTTCCCTATCAGCGCCAGCACGCTCATACGCAGTGGCCCACCCGCTCCGCCAGTGGCGCGGAAGAGCCTCGCTAGCTCATAGTCCCTGCGGAAGTGGAGCGCGTGCGCCAGTACCACCTGCGCGACCGTGCGCAATGCTCACGAAACCCGTCGCCGTTGGACTCACACAGAAACGGAGTAGGAGTAAGCCATGTAGAAGCGAACCCATGATCCTGCACCTGCAGGTGCAACGCGTCCAATAGATCTTGAGGCTGGGTGGCTGAGCGGGACTTCGCGTGGAACGCGCACCTCCGCCGCCTCGTCTGCGATTACGAGCGGGCGTCGACGATGCTGTCCGGCCTGCACTTCGTCGTCTTCGCCTGTCTGATGTTCGCGCAGTTGCTTCATTTCATCTCAAGTCCTTAACATGCTCTAGGAGGATGGGCGTGGCAGACTGGAGATATGGCGCATGCAAACCCTTTCTGCGCGATCTCTGTAAGCAGGAATGGGGCTCCCGGAGTCGTTGGCGCCGACAGTCAAGCCGAGTGGACGTACCGCGCCGGCTGTGCTGCGCGAGCTCGTCAACACCATTCTGTAGGTGAACCAGGACGGCAGCCGGTGGCGCGCGATGCCCCATGATTTGCCGCCCTGGCCGACGGCCATACCAGTATTGTCGTCCTTGGCGCAACGAGGGCGCCTGGGAGCTCATCCACCGCGCCATGCGGGAGCAGGCGCGCCACCAGGCGGGGCAGGAGACGATGCCCAGCGTGATGATCTCTGAAGAGCCAGTCGGCCAAGACCACTCAAAGAGGTCAGTGCGGCTACGACGCCCACCAATAGGTGATGGGGGCAAGCGCCATCTCTTGGTCGATGCGCAGGGAATCGTCCTCAAGGTGGTGGTCTCAGCGGCTTCAGATGCAGGACCGCGAGTAGGTGCGGCTTCTGGTCCACGCGCTGCGGCTGTACAGACCACCTCTGCCTCGCCTGCGCCATAGCGGGTTCCAGTGCAGCTGGATAACATTGATAGCAGCCTCATAGGGATACAACAGGGCCAAACAGGAGTACCGCGCGGGCGAGATACACCCGGCGCATGGGACTCCACGTCAGACACGACGAGGGCACACGTCGCCCGGGAGATGCGTCATGCCTATAGCAACCGGTCCTCTCATGCCCGCTCAGCCGACGCCGCTCGTCGACCGGACAGACGAACTCGCGACGATCTGCCAGTGTCTGGCGGATGATGGGACGCGCCTGCTGACGCTCACCGGCCCGACTGGGGTGGGCAAGACCCGCCTGGCCCTGGCCGCAGCCGCGCAGTTGGCCAACCACTTTCGCGATGGGGCCATATTCGTCGACCTCAGCCTTGTGCGCGATCCCCAGTTGGTGCTGAGCAGCATCGCCCGCGCCGTCGGCCTCCTGGATATCGATACGGGCAGCCGGAACCTGCTTGAGCGCCTCCAGGACGCGCTAGAGGAGCGACAGATACTACTAGTGCTGGATAACTTCGAGCAGGTGCTGGCCGCCGCCACTTTCCTTGCCAGCCTGCTTGCCACATGCCTGAACCTGCGCATGTTGGTGACCAGCCGGGCGCCACTTCAACTGCGCTGGGAGCGGACGTTGCGCATCACGCCGCTGCCCGTGCCCGATCTCGCCATGCCACTGCCGCCGCTGGACGAGCTGGCGGCCATCCCTTCGATTGCCCTCTTCCTGCAGTGGGCGCGCACTCGCCAGGCCGACTTCGTCCTGACTGAGAATCAGGCGCCTCTGGTGGCTCACCTGGTTGTGCAACTCGACGGCTTGCCACTAGCACTCGAGTTGGCGGCGGCACGCACCGCCACGCTCTCGCTCCCGGCGATGGCCAGCCGGCTGGGCGGCCGCTTGCACCTGTTGCACTGGGAGGCGGTGGATGTGCCGGAGCGGCAACAGAGCCTGGAAGCGTCGGTGGGGTGGAGTTATGACCTGCTCAGTGAACCGGAGCGGCGACTCTTCCGCTGCCTAGGGGTGTTCGTGGGCCGCGTCGCGCTCGACGCCATCTCCGCCGTTTACGGCGAGGTGGCTGGGGCAGCAGGAGCAGGTGGAGGGGACGGCGATCGGACGCTGGACAAGCTGCTCTCGTTGGCCGAGCAGAGTCTTATCCAGCCCGTGCCGCCGGCTGATCAGGGCTGGCAGCAGGAGAATTACGGGCAGCACGAGTGGGTCCACGACGAAAAGGCCGACGACGAAGCGGAGCCGGCGTTTGGCATGCTCGAGACGATGCGGGAGTATGCCGAGGAGCGTCTGGCTGCGGCGGGCGAGCTGGACACGGCGCATCGAGCACATGCCGCTTACTTCCTTTCATTCGCCGAGCAAGCCGATCCGCAGTTACGCGGCCCTGCACAGCGCATGTGGCTCTTCCGGTTGGATCGCGAGTTCGATAACCTGCGGACTGCGTTGCGCTGGCTACTCGACCAGGAGACACCGGCGGATCGCATGGCGGCCCTACGCCTGGCGGGGGCACTGGGCTACTTCTGGCAGTTGCGCGGCTACCATGTAGAGGGTCGGCGCTGGCTAGAAGAGGCGCTCAGCCGAGCGCCGCGGGTGGAGCAGGGAGAAAGGCCGGACTCGGGCAGCGCAGCTGTGCGCACACGCGCGCTCCTTCCAGCGGGGTTGTTACGTGCGAGCTTCGGCGAGCTTGACCAGGCGCGAGCTCACCTGGAGGAGGCGCTGGCCCTCGCCCGGCAGCGGCAGGACTCCGCTAGCATCGTGCAGGCCCTCGTCTACCTAGGGGCGTCTCCACTGTTTGCTGGGCAGGCGCCAGCTATCCGCCTGCTGGAGGCGGCCCTGCATTACGCGCGGGTGCTGGGCGAGCCCGAGCAAGTGGGCATTACGCTGTTTTATTTGGCTGTAGCACTGCGTACGCAAGGACACGTCAGCGCAGCCACTGCGCACTTCATCGAGGCGCTGGACCAACTCGAGGCGGCGGGAGACACACGGATGGCCGGGGCCGTCCACATCCACCTGGGTGCGCTGCTGGGCCAGCAAGGCGACATCTCCAGCGCGCTGCCGCACCTGCGTGCCGGGCTGGCGACGAGTGTGAGAATGCGGAGTCGTTGGCTGCTCGGCCACGGCGCGTGGGCGGTGCTAGCCTTACTGGGGGATCGTGCCGACCCTGGCACGTGCGCGCGACTGCTGGGGGCGACGGCAGTCTTGAGACAGGCGATGGGCGTCGGAGGCGCTGCGTGGGAGCACATGGCGGCGGGTCCGGAAGAGCCAGCGCTGCGTGCGCGACTCGCACGCGATGAGTGGGCGGCCTATCGCGAAGGCGGCACGTTGCCCGCAGGCGAGGTAGCCGCCCTGGCCTTGCAGGTGCTCGACGAGTTCGCCTGGAAACTTTCCCCGCCTGCTTCAACCAGTGCAGGAGCAACGATGTCCCACCACGTAGGGCATGCGCAGGCGCAGACAACACGACATGACGACGAGAGTCAGGGCGAGCACCTCCTGTCGGAGCGCGAGCGCGAGGTGCTGCGGCTGGTCGAGCAGGGCCTCTCCAACAAGGCGGTCGGCCAGCAGTTGTTCATCTCCTCCCGCACCGTCAGCCAGCACCTGACCTCCGTCTTCAACAAACTGGGCGTCAATACCCGCACGCAGGCGGTGGCCGTGGCGGCACACCGTGGGCTCATCTAGCACAAGCTGCTCGTTGCGTCGGCGCCGCCGAGACATACGCGCACCTGGACTTACTTCTCCTTGTGATCTGCATGGTCTGCCCCGCACGCCCAGCTCTTGCGACGGCGCCACTACAGCATCCGCGCCGCTGCGCCGCCGCGCTCGATACCCGCACGTAGGCGGAGCAGTCGCACCCCGATGCGCGTCACGGCTGGCAGGTGCTACAGTGGAGTGCTGATCGCGCTGCAGAACTCTGGCGTACCTAGCCGACACTCCATGCCGCGCTCTAGGGAATGTCGCTGTACTGGTACTGCCTGCCGTGCGTGACGTAGGGCATTCACGCGGCCCTCCATGGTGCTGGCATGCTGTCAAGAGTGCGTGAATGGCGGATACGCTCAGCCCCCCACCTGTGTATGCTGGGTGGTGTGCCAGTGGTGTAGATTCTCTGCGCTGCCGCCGCCAAATTAGAGGTGCGTCAATGGTCTCAGCCTCCCCGCTAACCCCTCTCACCCGCCTTCTGCCAGCGCAACTGACGCCGCTGGTCGACCGGGCAGACGAGCTCGCGACGATCCGCCAGCGCCTGGCGGACGAGGGGACACGCCTGCTCACGCTCACCGGCCCAGCCGGCGTCGGCAAAACCCGTCTCGCCCTGATGGCCGCCAGCCAACTCACCGACCAGAATCCAGGCCGCTTCCCGGATGGAGTGGTCGTGGTAGATCTCACCCCGGTGCGCGAGCCGTCGCTGGTGCTGGCGACCATCGCCCGCAGCCTCGGGCTCATCGACACCGGCACACTTCCGCTGGACGAGCGTCTCCGCAGCTTCCTGCGCGAGCGGGAGGCAGTGCTGTTGGTGCTCGATAACTTCGAACAGGTCTTGCCCGCCGCTGCTCAACTCGCCGACCTCGTGGCGAATTGTCCGGGGCTGGCGCTCTTGGTGACTAGCCGCGTGCCGTTGCAGCTGCGCTGGGGGCAGACGCTGCGCCTCGCACCGCTACCGGTCCCCGACCCTCGCGAGCCGTTGCCGCCGCTCGACGTGCTGCTGGCCGTCCCCGCGGTGGCGCTCTTCGTGGAGCGGGCCCGGGCGCGGCGGGCCGACTTCGCTCTCAGCGAGAAGCAGGCGCCGCTGCTGGCGCAGCTGGCGGTAGGACTCGACGGCCTGCCGCTGGCGCTCGAGCTGGCGGCTGCGCGCCTGGATGTGCTCTCGCTGCCGACGCTCGCCCGCCGGCTCGGCAACCGTCTGCGGCTGCTGGCCTCGGAGGCGCCGGACCTGCCGGCGCGGCAGCAGAGCCTGGAGGCGGCGGTCGGCTGGAGCTACGACCTCTTGAGCGCGCCGGAGCGCCTCCTCTTCCGCTGCCTGGGGGTCTTCGTTGGCCGGGTCAGCCTCGATGCCATCACGGCGGTGGTCAGCTTGGTACGTGTGGTGGGAGCGGCAGGAGAAGCAGGAGGAGCAGATGCAGGCGGCGGAGAGGCGCGCAAAGCGGAGACTCCGGAAGCTGCGCGCACGCTGCACCAGTTGCTCTCACTCGCCGAGAAGAGCCTGGTCCTGCCGTTGCCTGCGTATCCCAAGGAGCCTGGTGGGCAGCTTGGGCACGCTGGTAAGCTGGAGGAGCTGGAGGAGGATGAGGATCCGGAGCCAGCCTTCGGTATGCTGGAGACGGTGCGTGAGTATGCCTGGGAGCGGCTCGTCGCAGAGGGCGAGGTGGTGGCCGCACACCGTGCCCACGCCCACTACTTTCTGGCGCTGGCCGAGCGTGCCGCGCCTGCGCTGCGCGGGCGGGACCAGCTTGCCTGGTACCTGCGACTGGAGCGCGAGCAGGACAACCTGCGCGCAGCGCTGCGGTGGCTGCTCGACCAGGATGGCTCAGAAGGCTCTGCCGGGGCGGCTGAGCGCGAGGCAGGGCTGCGGCTAGCCGGAGCGCTGGGCTGGTTCTGGTTGCTGCGTGGCCACCACGCGGAGGGCCAGCGCTGGCTGGAGGAAGCACTGTCCCGCGCGCCAAAGGCGGGGGAGGCGGACGATGCAGCCGCGCGCACCCGGGCGCTGGTCCTACTGGGTCGGATTCTCCTGGTGCAGGGCGATTTCGCGCGGGCACAGGCGCCGCTGGAGGAGGGGCTGGCGCTGGCCGAACAGCGGCGGGATTCCGCCGCCACCGCGGAGGCGCTCGCCCAAGTGGGGCTGTGCGCGGTCTATGCTGGGGAGGTGGCGGAGGGCACCCGGCGACTGCAGGAGGCGCGGCGCCACTTGGAGGCGCTGGGTGATCCCCAGGGCCTCGGCGTCGCACTCTTCTATCTCGGCCTGACCGCCGCCGCGACGGGGGACGTGGCGACCGCCGCGACGTACTACGAGGCCGCGTTGGACCGGCTTGAGGCAGCGGGCGACGCGTCCGTCGCGGGTATCGCCCACCCCTACTTCGGGTTGGCCGAGTGGGAGCTCGGGGAGCTCTCCCGCGCCGCGGCGCACGTCCAGGCGGCGGTGCGGACCGGCGTCGCCCTGCGCGATCGCCTTGTCCTCAGTCTCGGGGCGCAGGCGACGGTGGCGCTCGTGGGAGCGCGCGCCGAGCCCGCCACGTGGGCGCGCCTCTTGGGGGCGGCGGACGCCCTGGCCCAAGCCACCGGCATCACAATCGCGTGGGAAGGCTGGGCGGCGGGGCAGTCCGTTTCGGGGCTGCGCGCGCAGCTCACCCGGGGGGAGGGGGAGGGCGCCGCGGCGTACCGCGAGGGGCAGTCGTTGCCGTTCGGGCAGGTAGCTGCCCTGGCCCTATCTCTGCTGGAGGAAGTCGCCCCGGTGGTAACGGATCAAGCCGCGGCGCCAGGTAGCGCCCAGTCACTAGCGCAGTCGATCCAGCCACCAGCCCGGAGCCGGGGCCCGTTAACCGCGCGCGAGCAGGAGGTGCTGCGACTGGGGGCCGCAGGGCGCTCGAGCAAAACCATCGGCCGGCAGCTCTTCATCGCCCCCAGCACGGTCAATTACCATCTC
>DASUBU010000130.1:0-5223 GCA_035763125.1 Ktedonobacterales bacterium | reverse complement strand
CGCAACAAGCAGCGCCAGATTGATCGCATGGAGAAGGTCGAGCGGCCGGTGCTGGAGCGACGCAAGATGGCGCTGCAGCTTCACGCGGCCGAGCGCGGCGGCCAGAAGGTGCTGGAGCTACGCCACGCCAGCCTGGCCTTCAATGACGAGCCGGTGCTGCTGGACGTGGATCTGCTGGTCAGGCGTGGCGAGCGAGTAGGCATCATCGGACCGAATGGCGCGGGCAAGAGCGTGCTCGGCAAGCTGCTGACCGGCGAGCTAAAGCCAACCGAGGGCGAGCGCTGGATCGGACCCAGCATCGCGCTCGGCTACTTCGCGCAAGGGCACGAGACGCTCGACCCCAACGCGACCCCGCTGGAGATCGTGCGCAGCGTCAAGACCGGCTACGAGAATCAGGCGGTGGGGCTGCTCGGGCGCTTCCTCTTCAAGTACGAGCAGGTCCGCCAGCCCGTGCGGACGCTCTCGGGCGGCGAGCGCAGCCGCCTGCAATTGCTGCTGCTGACACTGGGCAACGCGAATTGCCTGGTGCTGGACGAGCCGACCAACCACCTCGACATTGACTCGGCTGAGGTGCTGGAGGCCGCGCTCGACGACTTCCCCGGCACGGTGCTGGTCATCTCGCACGACCGCTACTTCCTGGATCGCGTCTGCGACCACATCTGGGAGGTACGCGAGGGCGAGGTGCGCGGCTTCGAGGGCGGCTACAGCGCGTGGGTGGAGGCCAAGACGCCCAAAGCTGCGCCCGAGCCGCCTGTTGCGCCCGTCCCGCCGAAGGAGGCGGAGCGCCAGCGTCACGCGCCACCGCGCTCTGCCGCGCAGAAGCGGTTCTGATCGCCTCCTCTGCGCGTCAGCATGCGGTACAGAGGGTACACAGCCGAGCAGAGAGCGGCAGTGGTGCTGCTGGGTGCACTCTAGCCGCAAGCCGACGCGCGTCTTCCGATGCCACTCGGTGTCCCCTCCGTTTCCTCTGCGGTGCGATTCTGGTCTCGCTAGCCGCGTCGAGGCGGCTCTGGCGAGGCGGAGGAGCCGCTGGTCAACGAGCGCGCAGCCTCCTGGCTGGCGCTGTGGATCTCTGCCTGGAGCGCGGCGATCTCGGCCTCGATCTCGGCAAGCGCGGCGGCGTCGAGTGGCTCGCTCTCGCGCAGCGCCGCGCGGCGGGTCTCCAGCCCGGCCAGCCGCGTGCGGGCGTCGGCGATGCCACGGGTGACGATCAGCGCGTGGATCTCGCTCTCGGCGCGCTGGCGCAGCATGCCCAGGTGGCGCAGCTCGGCCTCCTGGCGGGCAATGCGCTCCTCGACCTCGCCCATCCCTGCCAGCGCATTGCCGACGCCGCCGTTGAACTGCACGGTGAAGTCCACGATGCGCTTGAGCTGCGTGCGCAGCGTGGCGAGGCCGGTCTGGGCCTGCTTTTCGCGGTCGGTGATGTCAGCCAGCATCAGACGCAGCAGGCCTAGGCGCCGATCCATTTCTTGCATGGGTGTCCGCTCCTTGCTCGCGTCGCCGCCCGCCGGGCTGGTTTTTGCGCTGCAAAAGGGCCATGTGGTATTGTAACGACGGACGGTGTGCAGGGTGCAGCGGAAGGTGACGACTTCTTCATATGATCAGGCACGAAGTGATTCTACGCGTCAAGCAAGGTGTGCGGCGCGAGTCCATTACGCGCACCCTGCAAGACGTGTACGATCTGCTGATAGCGATTCCGGGCGTCGAGCGCGTCCGTTACGGCGTGAACAAGACCCCAGCCTATCGTCACGCGATGTTGGTGGTGGACCTGCCCGACGAAGAGACCCTTGCGCGCTTCGGGCGGCATCCGCAGCACGCGCGGGCCGTGCATCTGCTGACGCGGCTGGCGGAATCCACCGCCGTGGGCAGTTATATGGTCGGCTCCGAGCATCGCGGGTAGGGTCCTCACCCCACGGCCAGAGTCGTCCAGTGGGCGCCCCTACGAATTGAGCGTGGAGAGCGGGAGGCAGCCAATGGTGTCCGCCCACCTTCGCGCTCGCCGCGTGTAGTGTAGTGGCGGGGCCTGCCTCCTGGCGTGGCGTAGGTGTGGTGGCGAGGCCTGCCTCGCCCGACCCCAGAGGTGCAGGGCGTCTGGTGGACGCCCCTACGAAATGCCGTGTGGAGGGCGAGCAGGTACACCGGCAGAGCTTGACGCTTGTGCAAGCGACGTGCTACACGTTTAGGCAGAACCAAACACCGACAACTGAAGATGGAGCCCTACCGCAACGGGAGCTCGGGAGAGCCGGGCTGAGAGGGTGGCCGCGCGATCGTCCATCGCGCACCGCCGCCGACCGACGGAACCTGATCTGGGTAATGCCAGCGCAGGGAGCATGCGCCTCACTCACATGAGGCACCATTTCGGGGACGCTGGCATGCAAGAGGCCCGCGTCCCCTTTTTCGTGTGGGCGCGCCGGCCGGGAAGCTGGGAGCGTCCGTATGGAGCAGCGCGAGGCACGCGAGCCGCAGGATGTGCGCGATGGCGTGATGCCGGGCGCATCCTGCGCGCAGACGAGCGCGGCGAGCGAGACGATGCCGCTGCTGGACGTGCGCGACGTGACGATGCGCTTCCAGACGGCAGGCGGGCCAGTGACGGCGCTGGAGAATGTCTCGCTCTCGGTCGGCGCGGGTGAGCTGGTGGCGCTGGTGGGGCCGAGTGGCTCCGGCAAGAGCACGCTGCTCGCCATCGTCGCCGGGCTAGAGACGCCCACCAGCGGGACCGTCGCGCTGCGCGGCGATCCAGCGGCGGAGCGGCTGGGGCGGCTGGGCTACATGCCGCAGCGCGATCTGCTGCTGCCGTGGCGGCGGGCGCTGGAGAACGCGGCGGCCGGGCTGGAGGCGCGCGGGGTACCGCGGGCCGAGGCGCGGCGCCAGGCGCAGGCCGTCTTCGCCGACTTCGGGCTGGCGGGCTTCGAGCGACTGTATCCGCCGCAGCTCTCGGGCGGCATGCGCCAGCGGGTGGCCTTCGCGCGCACGGCCCTGGCGGGCGGCGAGCTGTTACTGCTGGACGAGCCGTTCGGCGCGCTGGACGCCCTGACGCGCGCGGCGCTGCAAGCGTGGCTGCTGGAGCTATGGGGGCGGCTGGGGCGCGCGTGCCTGCTGGTGACGCACGACGTGGAGGAGGCGCTGCTGCTGGCCGATCGCGTCTACGTGCTCTCACAGCGGCCGGGGCAGGTGATCCTGGAGCGGCGCGTGCCCTTGCCGCGACCGCGCGGCCGCGAGCAGCTCCTACGGCCGGAGGCGGTGGCGCTCAAAGCCGAGCTGCTGGCGGCGCTGGATGGCCTCGCGCTGGCCGGCGTGGAAGGAGGCCCAGCATGACGGTGGAGACGCGGCCGGATCAGCAAGCAGCGCAGCCGGCGCCATCTCTGGCTGGAGCCGCGGCGGGCGAGCGTCCTATGGAGTCGCGGCGGGCAGCGTGGGCGGGGTTCGCGCGGCGGCTGTGGGACGTCGTGCCAGCGGTGGCGCTGCTGGCGGGGCTGCTGCTGCTGTGGCAGTGGTATGCTAGCCGGCCGCAGAACGATCCGCAGTTCCTGCCGACGCCGCTGGCGGTCTGGTCGGCGCTGGCCGCTCAGCGCGAGATCCTGTGGCACCACACGCTGGTGACGCTGTGGGAGACGGTGGTCGGCTTCGCGGCGGCGCTGGTGGCGGGCGTGGTCTGTGCCGTGATCGTGGACATCTCGCCGTGGCTGCGGCGGGCGGTCTATCCGCTGCTGGTAGCCTCGCAGACCATCCCGATCATCACACTGGCGCCGCTGCTGGTGCTGTGGTTCGGCTTCGGGCTGACCTCGAAGGCGATTGTGATTCTGCTGGTCTGCTTCTTCCCGATCACCGTGGCGCTGGCGGACGGACTGCGCAGCGCCGATCCCGAGCTGATGCGCCTCTACCGCACGTTTGGCGCGGGCGCCGGCCGCATCTTCTGGATGGTGCGGCTGCCGGGCGCGCTGCCGCAGCTCTTCTCAGGCATCCGCATCGCCATCACCTACAGCGTGATCGGGGCGATCTTCGCCGAATACGTGGGGGCAAGCGAGGGGCTGGGCTACTACATCCTGCTCAAGCAGCACAGCTTCGCGACCGCCGGCGTGATGGCGGCGATCGTCGTCACAGCGGCCTTGAGCATCGCGCTCTTCGCGCTGACGGCGCTGGTCGAGCGCGCCGCACTGCCGTGGTACTACCTTGGTCGGCGGGAAGGGAGCGGGAATTAACCACAGAGGACACAGAGGGCGCAGAGGAGTCACAGTGGACTCATCGAGGGCACAGTGTTCAGAGGAGAACGCGCATGATTTCGGGCATTATCCGCCGGCGGACGGCACTGGCGCTGCCGCTGGCGTTGCTGGGAACGCTGCTGATCGGCTTGCTGGCCGGCTGTGGCGGGACGGCGACGAGCTCGACGGGGGGCAACGCGCCGAAGCTGACTCCGGTGCGGCTGGCGCTGGACTGGACGCCGAACACCAACCATACAGGCATCTATGTGGCGATGCAGAAGGGCTGGTATCGCGACGCGGGGATTGATCTGACGCTGCTGCCGTATGGCAGCGTGGCGCCGGAGCAGCTCGTGGCGACCGGCCAGGCCGAGTTCGCCATCAGCTTCCCTGAGGCGGTGACGGCCGACCGCGCGCTGGGTCAGCCGCTGGTCTCGGTGGCGGCGGTGATCCAGCACAACACCTCGGCGCTGGTCACGCTGAAGTCCTCGGGGCTGGATACGGTGGCGAAGCTGGCGGGCAAGCGCTACGCGGGCTTTGGTGGGCCGTACGAGCAGCCGGTCATCTCGCAGGTGCTGAGCTGCGGTGGGGCGGCGAACACGTCGTTCCAGAACGTGACGACGACGCTCGACCCGATCGCGGCGCTCAAGAGCGGGCAGTTCGACTTCGCATGGGTCTACATGGGCTGGGAGGGCATCGAGGCGCAGCGCTCCGGCGCGGACCTCAACGTCTTCCCGCTGGTGGACTACTGCATCCCGGACTACTCCTCGCCGGTCATCATCACCAGCCAGAAGCTGATCCAGCAGCAGCCGGACCTGATCAAGCGCTTCTTGAAGGCGACGGGGCAGGGCTACACCTACGCCGTGCAGCATCCCGACGACGCGGCGCAATTGCTAATCAAGGGCACGCCTGCTGGCACCTTCGACGATTCGGGGCTGGTGACGGCCAGCCAGGCGTACCTCAGCCCGCAGTACACGAAAGACGCGACCTGCTGGGGAACGCAGTCGCTGGAGAAGTGGACGAACTA
>DASUBU010000129.1:0-5577 GCA_035763125.1 Ktedonobacterales bacterium | reverse complement strand
GCTCGACCGGGAACTCCTTCATGTACCCGTAGCCGCCCAGCACCTGGATCGCGTCGTTGGTGACCTCCATCGCGATGTCGGAGGCGTAGGTCTTGGCGATGGCCGACTCACGCGAGAAGCGGGGCACGCCGGCGTCCATCAGCTCGGCCACGTGATAGATCAGGCGGCGGGCCGCCTCGACCTTGATATCCATGTCGGCCAGCATGAACTGGATCGCCTGGTTCTCGATGATCGGCTGGTTGAACTGGACACGCTGCTTGGCGTACTGCACGGCGAAGTCGAGCGCGCCCTGGGAGATGCCCAGCGCCTGCGCGGCGATGCCGGGGCGCGTGCGGTCCAGCGTGCGCAGCCCGATCTTGAAGCCCTCGCCTGGCTGGCCCAGCAGATTCTCCGCCGGGATCACACAGTCCTCGAAGACCAGCTCGCCGGTCTGCGAGCCGCGGATGCCCAACTTATTCTCGATGTTGCCCAGGCGGAAGCCGGGGTGGTCGCCCTCGACGACGAAAACGCTTGGTCCCTGCACCTCGCCGTGCTCGTCCTCGGTGACGGCGAAGACCGTGTTGATGTGGGCGATGCCGGCATTGGTGATGAAGTGCTTGAGGCCATTGAGGACGTAGGTGTCGCCCTTCTTGACGGCCCGCGTGCGCATCGCGCCGGCATCCGACCCTGAGCCTGGCTCGGTCAGCGCGTAGGCCGCCAGCCATTCACCGCTGGCGAGCTTGGGAATCCAGCGCTGCTTCTGCTCCTCGGTGCCGGCGAGCAGGATCGGCAGCGCGCCAAGCTGCTGGACGCACAGGATCAGCGCCGTCGTCGCGCAGGCCTTGGCCAGCTCCTCGATGGTCTTGAGGATGGTCAGCTCGCTGGAGCCAAGGCCCCCATATGCCTCGGGAAACGGCATTGCCAGGATGCCTTGCTCGGCCAGCAGCTCCTTCATGTCCCAGGGAAACTCGCCCTTGGCATCAATCTCGGCGGCGCGCGGGGCCACCTTATCGCGCGCAAGGTCGCGGACGACATCCAGCATCATCTGTTCTTCGGAGGAAATCTCGACGGCCATTGGCAACGCTCCTTTGCGTGTTGAGGCCGGCTCGATGGCAGGCTTGATGCGGAGCCGGACGCTGTCCCGGATTATACGTGGGGGTCCGCGAGGGCGTCAAACGGCGTCCGGCGGTTCTTTGCTGTCTGGGGGCGCCAGGTGATATACTGAGCGCGTAACCGAAAGACACGTACTGCGGAAAGTGGGTTCTGCCCACTTTTCTTTTGCTTATGGCGTGGTACGCCCGCCGCGCTGGGTGGGGCGGGCGCGAGCGGCAAACTCGACGGAATGCGTGCGGGAGGCGTGGGTCGCACTCACGCCTTCGCTATGTCCGCCGGGTGCGAGAGGCGAGCCGGCGGCACGTGCGCTGCCGGGAGGAGGAAGCCAGATGAGGACCGAGTTTCAGGCGGCGATTGCCCAACTCATTCACGAGAAGGGCCTGCCACAGGATGTGGTGATGGAAGCCGTTGCCAATGCCCTCCTCGCCGCGTATCGCAAGACCTCCGGCGGGGGCGAGAACATCCGTATCGAGGTGGCGCGCAGCGGAGACGTGCACATCTGGGCGAATAAGCGTGTGGTCGCCCAGGCGCAGCAACCGCTGGAGGAGATCGCGCTCGCCGAGGCCCAGCTCATTGATCCGCACGCCGCGCTCGGCCAATACATGGAGGTGGACTCGCCGGATATCTTCAACAAGATTCCCGCACAGACCGCCAAGCAGATCATCCTGCAGCGTATTCGCGAGGCCGAGCAGGACTACGTCTTCGAGTCCTTCAAGGATCGCCTGGACGACATGGTGATGGGCACCATCGTGCGGCGCGAGCGGGACGAGCGCACGCGGCGCGATGCGTGGATTCTGGACTTGGGCAAGCTGGAGGGCGTGCTGGTACAAGAGGAGCAGGTGCCGACCGAGCGCATCCGCAATGGGCAGCGGCTGCGCGTCTACGTCTACGATCTGCGGCGTGGTGGCGGCGGGCGTGGCGTGCAGGCCCTCGTCTCGCGCACACACCGCAACATCATCAAGCGGCTCTTCGAGCTCGAAGTGCCCGAGATCTACAACGGGCAGGTCGAGATCAAGAACATCGCCCGCGAGCCGGGCAGCCGCTCGAAGGTGGCGGTCTACGCGCGCCAGGAGGGCATAGACGCGATCGGCGCGTGCGTGGGCATGCGCGGCACGCGCATCAATAACGTGGTCAACGAGCTGGGCGGCGAGAAGGTGGATATCATCCAGTGGAGCCCCAACCCGGCCGAGTTCGTGGCCAATGCGCTCAGCCCGGTCAAGCCGCTCAACGTCGAGCTGCGCGAGGAGGACCACACGGCGCTGGTGACAGTGCCGGAGCGGCAGCTTTCACTGGCCATCGGCAAGGAGGGGCAGAACGCGCGGCTGGCGGCGAAGCTGACCGGCTGGCGGATTGACGTGGTGCGTCCCACGGAGGAGGCAGGCGCGCCGGTGCACGTGGAGGCCCACGCCGAGCCGCCGGCCGAGGCAGAGGCAGGTGCTGGACAGTCTCCAGCGGAGTAAGCCGATGGCGAACACGCCAAAGAAGCGCAAAGGGCCCAAAGTCCGCCGGGTACCCCAGCGGACCTGCATCGTGTGCCGGCAGGTGCGGCCCAAGCGCGAGCTGATCCGTGTGGTGCGGACGCCGGACGGTCACGTGGAGCTGGACGCGACCGGCAAGAAGTCCGGGCGCGGGGCGTACCTCTGCGCGCGGCGCTCGTGCTGGGAGCCGGCGCTGCACAAAGGCCGGTTGGAGCGCGAGTTCGAACTGACGCTGCTGCCGGAGGATCGCGCGGCGCTGGAGGCCTATCTGGAGTCGCTGCCGCCCGAGACGGCTGCGCCAGTGGAGAGTGCTACCGGCACGTCCACTGGCAAGCCATCTCGCGGGAAGCGGGCGCAGGCACCTCAGCCTACGGCAGCCGAACCCACGACGCGAGCCGCTCCTGCACCTGGGCACGATGCCAAAGCGACTGGCGCGCAGTCCACAGACGCGCGCTCTTAGCGCTGCTCAAGCGGCGGACACGTGCCGGGGGACGATGAAGCAACATGCCGACCTTCGTGCATCTGACGCCGGCCAATCAGATCAAGCGCATCCGACGCGGTGGCATACGGCAGGGTCGCTGGGGTGTCTATTGCATGCCTGTCGTGCCCGTCTACTACGTCGCGCATCAGTGGGTGCGCGAGCTTCGTCGCAGAGGCCAACGTGTGCTGGCGGCGGTGTACTTCTCGGTGCCGGATGATGAGCCGGTCTGGGTCGGGCGCTACTCCGAGCCACATCGCCTCTGCGCCGCAAGCGAGGCGACCAGCGAGATCATGCACGCGGCGGATCCGGAGGGCTACGAGGTGATCGTGCAGCGCTCGATCGGGCCTGCTGAGCTGCGCAAAGTGCGCGCGGTTCCGCAGGTGCTTGGCTGGCGATACCTACCGCGGCAGCATGAGCGGCCTCCCTGCCTCTGTCCATACTGCAGCCGGGGCGACATCAAGGTGCAGCGCCAGAAGCGCTACGCCGAGCGCCTGGCACGACAAGCGGATTCGGATTAGCTTGCGTTCGTACTCAGTGCGTGGCATGCCGGGTCCACCAGGGCATCAGGCCGACGGCGCCTGCGTGGGGATGGGCGTGTACTGAGGGAGCGTGATGTCGCCCTCGTCGCCGCAGGACTGCACGAGGATGCTGCCGTTGCTCTGCGCCTGCAGGCCTGCGCAGGCATAGTGCTGGATGGTGCCGCGCCGGCCGCTGAAGACCGCGCTGTAGCCTTGCGCGGCGTCGGCGACGGTGCAGCCAGATCTCGATTGCTTGACGCTGAACGTGTGGATCGTGCCAGTGTCAACGCCCATCTGCGTGAAGGTCAGCGTGGCCGGCTCACAGGCGCTGTACGCCTTCAGGAAGCACTGCTCGGCGGTGGAAGCATGCGCGTCGCCGGTCCCAATCGGGTTGCCGCTGAAGCTGCCGCAGTTCTTGACTTGCGCCGGCGGCTGCGATTGCTGGCTTCCCGGCAGGCCGCAACCCGCCACACCTAGCGCGAGCGCCAGGACGCCAATCGCGAGCAGACGGGCGATGAGCGGCGAGGGTGTGGCTTGAGTGCGGAATTGATCAAACACCAGGGAACCCTCCCTTTCTCGCAGACGTCCTCCGCGTGCGCCGGCCCTTTCCCGGCAGGATACACGGGCAGACGCGCGAATAGCGGAAAAGGTTCCCCTTGGCGTGGCTGGGCCCGCAGCGCTTGACGATGCGCTACAGCCCGGCGAAAAGGTCGCGCTCGGGGGTGGGGTAGTCGCGGTCAGAGAGTGGCGGCGGCATGAGCTGGAACGTCTCGATGCCGACGAGCTGGTAGAGCTGCTCCTGCGACATGCGCGCCCAGTAGTTCTCGGCGGGGAGCTGCGTGGCGTGGGCCTGCACAGCGGCCAGCTTGCGCCGGAACTCCTCGGGTGTCAGCTCGACGCGCGTGGTGATCGCCTCGTCCGGCGTGCCCATCTCCTCGATGGGGATCGTCGCCGCGTTGCCGCCCGGCGTGAAGTCGCCGCCCTGGGCTTGCGCCTGCTCGCGCATCGCCATCATCCTGCTGCGCGGCATCGCCGAGAAGTAGACCTTGCGGACGCGGTGCGGCGCGAGGCCGGCGGCCACCTGCTCGGGATAGGCGGCGGGGTTGGCGGCGGCCTCGACCGCGGCCAGCGTGAAGTGGTGGATGGCAACGTGGTCCACATGGCCGTAGCCGCCGTTGGGCGCGAACGTGACGATCACATCCGGGCGGAACCGCCGCAGATGCGCGACGATGCGGCCAACGGCCTCCTCACGATTGGCCTCCTGCACCTGGCCGTCAATATAGCCGAGGAACGAGATGTCGCTGACGCCGACCGCTGCGGCGGCGTTGCGCAGCTCTTGCTCGCGCACCTGGCCGAGGTTTTCTTTGGTCGCCAGCTCGGGGCGGGCGATCTCACCGACCTCGCCGCGCGTGGCCGAGACGATGGCGACGGGATGGCCGGCGGCGGTGGCGCGGCCCATGAAGCCGGCGGCGCTGAATGTCTCGTCGTCGGGATGGGCGAAGATCGTCATCAGGCGCGGCCGGCCCGACGAGTGGGTGGAGGCAGAAGGCATGGACTGCGACATCGTGCGAACACTCCTTATGCGCGGCGCCCGATCGTGCTGGCGCCGATTGGGTTAGGAAACGCTCCTCTCAAGCATACCGGGCAGCGGATGCCACCGGCTACCAGACCGCCACCCATTGATCCCCTGGCGGATGGGCCGCCGCGAACAATCCGTCGCCCAATAGTCCAACCGAAGGCGCAAGTCATCAGCCTTCTGCTCCATCACGTGTGTAAAGCTGGAGGAGGGCGGCACGTCATGCGTCCTGAAGATCGCCGCCTGCGTGGTGAGGAGCGCGAAGCAGGGAATGTACTGTGTCAGGCGGCCTGCTGGGCTCGCCTGATGCGAGCGTGGGCGGATGCTACAATACATGAGCGACGGGCGCAGGGCGCAATCTAGCGGCGAGGCGAAGGGGAGTCCCATGGCAGCAGCGGAGCAGAGAACGACCACGCAGGAAGCCGTGGCAGC
>DASUBU010000128.1:0-3252 GCA_035763125.1 Ktedonobacterales bacterium | reverse complement strand
CTCGCGCGTCTCGCCGCCGAGCTGGACCGCGCTGGGATCGTCGAGCAATTGCCGCACTACCGCCGGATGGACATAGCGGCCAAAGAGCCGCTCGATCTCGCGCGCTTGCCGCTGTGTCTGGCGCAGCTCGGTCAGGTCATCCACCACCATCGCCACGCCCAGCGCCTCGCCGGAGGCCGCATCGCGCAGCGGCGAGACGTTCAGCCGCAGGGCGACCTCGCCGCGGCCGGGCAGCGCGCGGTCCAGCTCGTGGCCGAGCGTCACGTCGCCGCCGGCAATCGCCCGCGCCAGGATGGCAGCCAGCTCCGGATCGCCCAGCGCCGCCAGCACCTCAGGGAACGAGCGGCCGATGGCCCCCGCGCCTTCCACGCCAAAGATATGCTCGGCGGCGCGGTTGAAGGCCGTAATGTGCCCGGCGGTGTCGGCCGTTACGACGCCGCTGGCGATGGAGGCGAAGATGTTGTCGGTGTAGGACTTCATCGCGCCAATCTCGCGGATGCGCTGGCGCAGGTCGGCGACCAGCCGCGCGTTCTCGATGGCGATGGCGGCCTGATTGCAGAAAGCGGCTAGCAGGTCCAGCGCCGGAGGATCGAAGAGCGCGGACTGATTGCGGCTATCCACGTAGACCAGGCCGACGGCGCCGCCACGCACACGCAAGGGCGCGCACATCACCGAGCGGATGCCGTTCTGGATGACGCTGGCACGCTGTTGCAGCCGCTCGTCGTCCTGCGCGTCGAGCGAGAGCAGCGGCTCCTGGCTCTGCCAGACGCGTTCGAGAATGCCCTGGCTGAGATTGAAGTCCGCTTCGGCGAGCGGCTGGCCGTCGCTGCCGCGGGCGGCGGTGAAGCGCAGCTGGCCGGCGCTCTCGTCCCACAGCATCAGAAAGCCGCGCTCGGCACGCACCACCTCGATCAGTTGGGCCATCACGCGGCCGAGCAGGTCGTCGCGGTCGAGCGTGGAATTGAGCTCCTGGGCAATCGAGTAGAGGGTGGTCAGCCGCTGGCGCTCGCGCTGGAGGGCATCGAGATTGGTCTGGGCCACCTGCATCGAGGAGGTCAGATGCTGGAGCGCGGCGCCCAGCCGCGCGAGCTGGAGGTCGGCACGCCGCGCGACGGCGAGCGCGCCGGCCAGTGCCCGCGTGCGCGGATCGGCCAGGTCGCTGGCGAACGCGCCTTCGACGAACGATTCCAGCTGCGCGGCGTGGTCGTGCAGCAGCGTAGCCATCTCGGCCAGCCCGCGCGCGACGTTGCCGAGATCGCTGCGCGCGCTGTCGTGCGCCGCGCGGGCGGCGCCAGCCGTCTTGTCGGCCTGCGCAGGCTCGCCGATGAAGGTGTTCAGGCCGCCGCCTGGGCGCGCGGTGGGCAGCGGCAGCGCCGGACCGAATCGCGTGGCCATCGGGTTCGCGGTGCCGCCAGAGGCGTCGAGCAAGGATGGGCGGGCGACGGCCGGCAGGACGGCAGCATGCAAGATGGCGGTATCTTCGTCACCAATGGATGCGTTGCCCGTGCCTTCGTGGGCGGCAGCGGAGTTGGCGGGAGCGGCGGGAGCGGCGGGAGCGGCGGGGTTCGTTGTGCGCCAGTAGGGATCTTGCCGGTCGCTCATCTCGCATTGCCTCTTCCCTGCCCCGCGCCAGCCGCTGCCACCACAACGCCACGTAGCCCGCCACCGACCGCAGTATAGCATGGGAAGGGCGCGTTGTGATGATTCTGCCCACGCGCGGACTCTGATGCGTTGCGGCGATAGGTGTTCGTTGCTATACTACGGTGCGCGGCTGGCTCGCCGAGCTATGTGGATGCGCTAAGTGGCGCTCGCCGGAGACGGGACTATCATCGCGACGGCGGCGAGTGCGAGCGGAGCGGCGGATGGGCGAGGGGAAGCGACGCTGGTGGGCGAGACGCGCGGGATGCCAGGGGAGACGGAGGGCGCTCGTCGTCGCGCTGCCGCTGCTGTTGGTCATCCTGGCGACGCTGGCGGGCTGCGCCGATGCCGGCGGCGCTGGTACGGCGAGCACTGGGCGTGTCTCGGCCACCACGACGCCCGCTGCCACCACGACGCCGAGCAGCCTGCCCAGCGTCACGCCGATCATCATCACCGATCTCGGCGCCTTCCGCCAACAGCTTACGGGTGCCCTCGGCAGCGGCTCATGGGAGCGGTTCGCGCCGCTGCTCAGCCCGCAGCTCACCTTTCAGCGCCCCTCAGCCGGTGGGGCTAAAATCGAGATGCCAGCCGCCGCGCAAGACCTGAAAAGTGTCATCAGCAGCAACACACCCTGGAGGCAGGCGGCGCAGCGGGAGGTGGACATCCACTCCTGCTACGCCGGCACGACGCCCAAGAATCAGCAGATGGGCTTCGACGGCGGCACGGGCATCTTCCTGCTGGTCGGCATCGGCAGGTGGCAGGGCTACTGGGTCGTCGCCTGGGTCTTCGAGGATCCCCTGGGCGGCGGCAACGGCTGCAGCGAAGGCTAGCAATCGTCAGGCACGAGCGCCATCGGTGTTGGCTAGCATGCTCCACCGGAGGCGATTCTCGACCATTGCTATGGCTCGGCGCGCAACGGCGGACCGAGCAGCTCCATGCCGTGGGCGCGCCAGAGCTCCGGGTCCTGCGGCGGCATCGCGTTGGCCCGCGTCACGATGCGAAAGAACGCCTCCATCTTGCCCGCCGGCATGAATGCGACCAGGATCCTGCCGCGACCGGCGCCGACGTGCGCCCAGACGTGCGGCACCCTCCGCGGCCCCAGCAGCGAATCGCCCGGCGCGAGCGTGAACCGCTCCTGGCCGACCTCGAAGAGAAATTCACCTTCGACGACGTAGAACCACTCGTCCTGCTCGTAATGCAGGTGGCGTGCGGGTCCGCCCTTCGCGTGGAACGTGTTCTCCAGCACGAAGAGCCCACCGCTCTCCTGTGGCGTCACCTTGAAGTCAATTGTGCTGATGCCGAGTCCGCGCTGCTCGCCGAAGCGATCCTGGCCCGCCGCCACGTGCAGCACGGCAGGCATACCAGTCCCAGACCCCGTTGGTTCGTTCACGTCGCGCGCTCTCTCTCTGGTTGGCAGCGACAATGGAGCTGGCGCTGCCCTCGGTGGCGAGGTATCACCGCCCACCCGCTGCTGCGCGCATGATACCATCCGCGATCTACGTCCTGAACATCGAGATCTTGGGATCGCGCGCCAGGGGCGCCGTGTCGCGCTCGCGGGCGTCGGCGGCGTCGGCGGAGTGGTAGCGCAGCCACTCGGCGGGCGCGTCTTTGCTC
>DASUBU010000127.1:0-10637 GCA_035763125.1 Ktedonobacterales bacterium | reverse complement strand
GTGCGGCCGGACTTGCCGGCCGATGCCGAGACGCTGGCGGCGGTCCGCGCGGTCTGCCGGCGGCTCGATGGGCTGCCGCTGGCGCTGGAGCTGGCGGCCGTGCATGTGCGTACGCTCTCGCCCCAGGCGCTGCTCGACCGTCTCACCAGGCGCCTGCCCCTGCTCAACGCCGGCCCGCGTGATCTGCCAGATCGCCAGCGCACGATGCGCGAGACCATCGCCTGGAGCGAGCGCCTATTGCCGCCCGACGAGCAGCGCCTCTTCCGCCAGCTGGCGGTCTTCGCTGGTGGCTGGAGTCTGCCGGCGGCCGAGGAGATCTGCGCGCTCCCTGGCGAGCCGTCCAATGTGCTTGAGTCGTTGCTGGCGCTAGCTGAGAAGAGTCTGGTGCGGGCCGGCGCGTACGGCGGCGAGCCGCGCTTCAGCATGCTCGAGACGGTGCGCGAATACGCGCAGGAGCGGCTGGACGCCAGCGGTGAGACTGATGCGCTCCGGCGACGGCACGCCGAGCATTTCGCCAGCCTGGCGGATGTGGCAGCGCGCATCCAACCTGGCCAGGACGAACGCGATCGCGCGCTGCGTATCGAGCTGCCCAACGCGCAAGCGGCATTGCACTGGGCGCAGGAGTCGGACGAGCCTGAGGTCGGCCTGCGGCTGGCGGCCGGGTTCTCCCGGTTGTGGTTCGTCTCTGGCGCGATCAGCGAGGCGGAGCGCTGGCTCCGCGTATTCCTCGCCCTCGACGCCCAGGCCGGCGAGCGGGCGGCGCCGCCCACACTGCGCCTGGCCGCCCTCTTCGGCGCCACACGCTGCGCGCTTGACCGGCGCGACTATGCTGATGCCGAAGCGCGCGCGAGTGAGGGGTTGGCGCTGGCGCGCCGGCACACCGACGCTGCCGGCACCGCCAATATGCTCGCCGAGCTAGGACATGTGGCCGAAGCGCGTGGCGACCAGGATGCTGCTTGGGCGCACTTCGAGGAGAGCTTGGCCCTCGCGCGCACGGCTGGCGAGGGCGCCGCCGAAGGGCGCGCCCTGAGCAGCCTTGGCAATCTAGCGCGGCGGCGGCATGACTACGCCCGCGCGACGTACTACCTGGAAGCCTCGCTGGCGCACTCGCGTGCGTACCAGCTCTCGTGGGGCGTCGCCAGCGCGCTCGTCGCGCTCGGCCACGTCGCCTGCGAGCAGGGTGATTTCGACCGTGCGGCGGATCTGTACCGCGAGAGTCTGGGATTGTACCGCACGATGCCTAATCCCGCCTGGCTGGCCTGGTGCCTGGAGGGTGTGGCCGTTGTCGCCGCCGCCCGCGCCCGCCATCATGAGGTCGCGCGGCTCGCGGGCGCGGTCAGCGCGCGCCGCTCTGTCGCGCTCCCTGATGCCACACCCTGGCCGGCGTACGTGGAGGCTGGCGCCCACGTGCGTGCCGCGCTTGGTGAGCAAGCGTTCGAGACCGCCGCTGCCCAGGGTGTCCTCCTCTCAGCCGAGCAGGCCATCGCCGAGGCGCTGCGCGCACTCGCGGCGAGCAGCGTCGTCCGATAGCCCACCAATCCCCTTGCCCCGTCGTATCTGGTTTCCTTACCACGATGATGGCACCGGCTTCGGCGAAGACCACCGCTTGTGTGCCGCACTTGGGCGCTCATGTGTCCGCTGAAGTGCGTCGCGGATAGCAGAGTGTGTTAGGATGCCTGCGAGGAGGCACGCTGCAGAGGAGTGACGGAGAGGGGTGCGTCATGAGCAAGCGCAAGCGCGACAGCAGACCTATGCGCGAGATGTCTACCGCATCGCCCGTGGACGATGCTCAGGCAGATGAGCCACCACTGGACCAACCCACCCCCGACGAGCCGGTGAGCCCTCCTGGCGCGCAGGCAGGCGCAGCCACCACGCCTCGGCGCACGCGCCACGTCGTCTGTTATGCCCATCGCGGTGCCCGCGCGCACCAGCCCGAGAACACGCTCGCCGCCTTCGAGCTGGCCTTCAACCTGGGGGCCGACGCCATCGAGTGCGACGTGCAGCGCAGCCGCGACGGCCGTCTCGTGATTATCCATGACGGCACCGTGGACCGCACGACCGACGGTACCGGCCCTGTCGCCGAACAGCGCTTCGCCGAGCTGCGCACGCTCAACGCCGGCGCCCGCTGGCGCCAGCAGCAGCTCATCCCCACGCTCGACGAGACCATCGAGCTGGTCGCCCGCCGCGATGGCCGCCTCAATCTCGAGATCAAGGGCGAGTCGGATGTGGAATGCCTCGCCACCGCCGAGGCTATCGAGCCGGTCCTGCGCGCGCTGCCTGAAGATGTGCGCTCACGGCTGCTCGTCTCGTCCTTCGCGCATCCGGCGGTCGCGCTGCTCAAGCGTCAGTTGCCCTGGCTGCGCGTCGCGCTGCTGTATGGAGACGAGTGGCGTGGCGCCGATCTGCTCGCGCCCGCGCTGGCTGTCGGCGCTGAGGCCATTCACCCCGCCGTGCGGCTCGTCACCCCGGACCTCATTGCGCGCACGCACGCCGCTGGTCTGGCTGTCAACGTCTGGACCGCCAATCGCCGTGGCCTCATCCGGCGTCTGATCGCCTGGGGCGCCGACGGCATCTTCAGCGATTACCCCGAGCGTGTCGTCGCCGCTCGCGAGGCCGCCGAGCGTCGCTAGCCTGCCTTGGAGTACGCCGCATGCCCACCACGCATACTATCCGCCCCGAGCGCGCCACGCTCCACGGCGCGTTCTCGCGCGAGCTGTCCCCCGTCCTCACCATCACCTCCGGCGACACCGTGTTCTACGAGACCCTCGATGCCGCCTGGAACGTCGAGCCGCGCCGCTCGCCGGTCCCTGCTGAGCGCCCGCGCAAGTTCGAGCCGCGCCACCCAGAGCGTGATGCGGGTCACGCGCTCTGCGGGCCTATCGCCATTGCGGGTGCCCAACCTGGCATGACGCTCGCCATCCACATCAACGAGATTCGTCCCGCGCGCTGGGGCTGGACCTCCGCCGGCGGCTGGCAAAGCCGCGTCAACGATCGTCTTGGCGTCACCGGCATCGAGGAGCGCATGCACCTATGGGTGCTCGATCCCGACACGGGCATTGGCCGTAATCAGCACGGCCACTCCATCGCCCTGCGGCCGTTCATGGGCGTGATGGGCATGCCGCCCGATGAAGCTGGCTGGCATCCGACTGCGCCACCCCGCGTCTGCGGCGGCAACATTGACTGCAAGGAGCTGGTGGCCGGCAGCACGCTGTATCTGCCGATTGCGGTGCCCGGCGCGCTGTTCTCTGTCGGCGATGGCCACGCCGCGCAGGGCGACGGCGAGGTCAGCAGCACCGCCATCGAGTGCCCGATGGAGCGCGTCACCCTCACCTTCGAGCTGCTCCCCGATCTGCACCTCTCGACGCCACGCGCTCACACCCCTGCCGGATGGGTCGCGCTCGGCTTTGCCGAGGACCTGCACGAAGCCAGCATGCTGGCCCTCGACGCGATGCTCGAGCTGATGGGCGAGCTGCACGGCCTCTCCCGCCAGGACGCCCTCGCGCTCGCGAGCATCGCGGTGAACCTGCACATTACCCAGCTCGTGAACGGTGGCATGCTCGGCGTCCACGCAATCCTCCCTCATGGCGCTGTCGGCGGCGCATCCCCCGAACGTCCCGCTTGACACGAACATGTGTTCTAGGTACACTGGCAAGGAAGCCGACGAATCGCTCAACACGCCGGGAGGATGCCCATGCACGCCGTTGCCCGCCATCCCCGCTCGCCTGTAGCCGAACCGCGCGGAGAGCCTGCCTACACCTACGCGCTCTACCTCGAATCCAACCCCCGCCGGCAGAAGACGATGGTGCACGTCCTCGATCTGCTCGGCTGCGTCGCCAAAGGCCCCACCACCGAGGTCGCCCTCGGCGCTACGCCGGATGCCATCCGCGCATACCTGCGCTTCCTCGCCCGCCACGGCGCGCCAGTTGATCCCTTCGCGCGCTTCGAGACGCGCGTCGAGGAGCACATCACCGACGGCCAATGGCTGGGCAACGGCGATCCCGCGCTCATCTTCGGCCTCGACCGCACGCCCCTCACCGCCGAGGAGGCCGAGATCTTCATCCAGCGTCTCGCCTGGTCGCGCACGGAGATGCTCGCGTTCATCGCCGGGCTATCCACCGAGCAGCTCGCCGCGCAGCCGCCGCGCCTGCGCTCGATCCGGGCGATGCTCGAGCACGTCCTCGAATCGGAACACTTCTACCTTTCGGCTCTTGGCCGCATCCCCGACCTGCCTGCCGCCGGCTCTGTGCTGCAGAAGCGCCAGGGCTCGCTGATCGAATGGATGGCCCACGTTCGCGCCGCCGAGGTGGCATACCTGCACGCGCTGACACCCGCCGAGCGCGAGCGCCCCATCGTCCGCTGGCAGCAGATCTGGACCGCCCGCAAGGCTATGCGCCGCATGCTGGAGCACGAGTGGGAGCACCTGGTCGAGCTGGCCGAGCGCGTGGGCCAGCCGCTGTAGGCGCGACACGTGCTACAATCGCCATGGAGGGCTGCCCCATGGATGGCATCGTCTCACTGCTGGATGCCGAGCACGAGCGGCGCGTACGCGCGATCTGGCGCGAGCTCGAGAGCGACTTCGGCCTGCTCCGCGTCCGCCAGATCGTGCCGTTCCCTCACGTCACCTTTCTCGGCGCTGGACGCTTCGAGGAGCAGCGCATCGGCCCGATTTTGGAGCGTATCGCCCGCGATGCGCAGCCCTTTACCGTTCGCACCGCCGGCCTGGGCATCTTCACCGGCGCCGCGCCTGTGCTGACCATCGCCGTGGTCCGCGACGCCGCGCTCGACGCCTTCCACCGCCACGTCTGGGATGCCGTCGGCGATGCCGCATCCGACTTCGCGCCCTACTACGCGCCCGGCGACCGCTGGATGCCCCACATCACGCTCGCCCAGCACGACCTCACGTGCGATAATCTGCCGCCCGTCACCGCCGCCCTCTGTGGCCGCGACTTTGAGTGGGACATCCGCATTGATAACCTCGCCCTCCTGGTGGAGGATGTTGGCCTGTACACGTACGGCATCCGGCGCTACGAATTCGGCGCCGGCCAGTGAGCGCCCTCCGCGCGTAACCTGCCAGCAGATGCTGCGTAGATTCCACGTAGATTCCACGACACCGCCATCCCGGCCGGTGGTCATCTCCGGAAGGAAAGAGCGAGGATGTCTCAGCCGTCAGCCAATACCGACGAAGTCAAGCGCGAATTGCAGGCAACGCTGGCCGCGCGCCGCGAGCTAGGCCCCGAGTACGACGAGCACTTCATCCAGGCGCTCACCGAGAAGATCATGGCCCAGGTGCGGGACCAGATTGCCCGCACACCGGCCCCTGCCCCACCGCGTCCTCGCGGCCTTGCCGCCGATCAGCGCCTCGCGCTCGCCATCTGCTCGCTGATCTTTCTCATTCCGCTGGTGGCTATTGCCGGCGGCATGTTTGGTCCGGGCGGCATGCTCACTGCCTTCGGCGCCGTCGTCCTCATCAACCTGCTGTCCCGCGTGTAGCGACGTTCGCGCGTCGGAGGGATCATCCAGGGTAGCACGTGGCACCGGGAAACGACCGTGCCGCGCTACACTGTGCGCCTGCGCGGCGGGTCAGCAGAGCTAGCCCAGGCGGGTTGAGATCGGGTGTTGCACAGTCCTACCGGATTCCCCGCGGCAGGGGAGAAGGTGTATACTAACCAGGTGCCTATTCGCACTCCCCACCCATCACTCTGCCGTTGAGGAGGCCCCCTCCGTGAAGCTCACCTGCAACCAGCAAGAACTCGCCAAGGGACTTTCGACCGTCAGCCATGCGGTCTCCAACCGCACCACGCTGCCGATTCTCTCACATATCCTGATCGCAACCGAGGGCGACCACCTGCGCCTGGCGGCGACGAACCTCGAGATCGGTATTACCTGCCGCGTCCCAGCGACTATCCAGCAGGAAGGCACCACCACCGTTCCCGCCCGACTCTTCACCGACTTCGTCAACGGCCTCTCCGAGAGCCCCGTCACGCTGGCGCTCAATCCTGAAACGCAGAGCCTGAAGGTCAGCGGCAAGCCCAGCCAGTGCACCATCCGCGGGATGGATGCCGCCGAGTTCCCCGCCATCCCCTCCGCGGATGCCGGTGAGGCAGCCGTCGAGCTGCCCGCCGCCGAGCTGCGTGAGATGATCGCGCACACCGCCTTCGCCGCCGCTACTGACGACGCCCGCCCGGTCTTCACGGGTGTGTTGGCGCGCGCGCACGACGGCGTGCTGACCTTCGCCGCCGCCGATAGCTTCCGGCTCGCCGTGCGCAAGGCCGATGTCCCCGGCACGGCTGCTCTCACCGACGTGCTCATTCCCGCCAAGACGCTCACCGAGCTGGCGCGCATCCTCCCCGCCGACACCGAGACGGCCGTTCGCATGATCGTGACACCCAATCGCAATCAGGTGGTCTTCCAGGCGGGCGACATCAACCTCGTCTCCAACCTGATCGCCGGCCAATTCCCCAACTTCGAGGCGATCCTGCCCAAATCGTCCGCCACGCGTGCCAGCCTGCCCACCACCGAGTTCCGCCAGGCCGCCAAGACCGCCTCGCTCTTCGCCCGCGACAGCGCCAACATCGTGCGTCTCAAGGTGGAGGCTGGCGAGGGCGGCGGCGTGATGCCTGGCTCGGTCACGCTGCTGGCGACCGCCGAAGAGATCGGAGACACCACCACCACTCTGAATGCGGCGGTGGACGGCAACGGCCTGGAGATCATCTTCAACGTCAAGTACCTGACCGACGTGCTCGGCGTGATTGACTCTGGCGACGTGGCGCTCGAGCTCAACACGCCGCAGCAGCCCGGCGTCGTCAAGCCGGTCGGCGCGCTGGGCGACAAGTACGTCTATGTCATCATGCCGATGCACAGCACGCGGTAAGGCCCGCGCCGGTCACGCCGAGGGCGACCGCGGGGCGTCCCTCAGAGATTAGCGCGGCGCAACGGCCATCGGGTGTAGTGCGCTCCTGCGCTACTGGCAGGCCGCGACGAAGGCGGCGAAGAGGCGCTGGCTGGTGACGCTCTCCGGCAGCGCCTCGGGATGATACTGCACGGCGACCACGAACGGCTGCCCGGGCATCTCGGCGCCCTCGACCATGCCATCCTCGGCCGTCGCCACCACGCGCAGTCCCTCGCCGATCTCCTTCAGCGCCTGATGGTGGAAGCTGTTCACGCCGTCCCGTGTGACGCCCATGATGTCAGCTAGCTTTGAATCGGGATTGATCTCGATCTCGTGGGCGATGTAGTCACGGACCTCGCCGGCAAAGTCGTGGCGCAGCGGCGAGCGGTCGTACTGCGTCGGAACGTCCTGGTAGAGGCTGCCGCCCAGGACCACGTTGAGGACCTGCAAGCCGCGACAGATGCCCAGGATCGGCAGCCGGCGGTCCAGCGCCCAGCGTGTCAGCCAGAGCTCGGTCTCGTCGCGATCAGACTCCGGCACGCCGCATGCCTCCACCGCCTGTTCGCCATAGTGGGACGGATTCACATCACCGCCACCGCTGAGCAGCAAGCCGTCCAGCTGCGCGGCGATTGCCTCCAGCGTGCTCGGCGGCGCGGGCGGAATGAGGAGCGGAGCACCGCCCGCGCGCAGGACCGCGTGTACGTACGTCTGATTATTGCCGTAGAATGGACGCCCGGTGTCGGTGCGCACGTTAGTGTAGCAGGGGATGCCAATGATCGGATGCATGCTGCGTTACCTGTCGTGATTGCCCGCCTCATGCGGAGAGCCATCGCTGGGGAGGAACTGCGCCTTTTGCGGCTGCTCGCCAGTTAGGTCGCGCCCGGACGTCACGCGCCCGGAAGCGATCGTCATTATAGCAGTGTAGGCCAGCCAGGCGAGAAGCAAGAGTAGCGCTACGGTTCCCATCATACAATGCCTTCTCCTTCGGGTGCCCGCGACTGATGCGTGTGGCACCGCCTCGATCTGTACGGCCGAGCATAACATGGGTCGGTACAGTCGTAAACATCTGTTCGCCGGTGGTCCTATCTCGACGGGCCGTGCTTGCCCTTGGAAGGCGACTTCCCGTGTCCAGCACTTGTGCCGCCGCCAGGCCTGCTCCCAGTGGACTTGCTCCCGGTGGGCCTGGCGCCGCCCCGCCCACTCGCGCTCTTACCACCCTTGGCACGCGGCTCCGGGTGAGCCGACGGGCGGTGGCTGGGTGCCGCGTGTGTGGAAACCTGTGGACCGGGCGGGATGCGCGGCTGCGGGGCCGTGGGACGCACGTCGGTCTCGTCGGTCGGCCGCAGCGGCTCTTCCTCGGCTGTCGCGCCGGGTGTGGAGGTCCGTTCGCTGCGGGTGATGCCCTCATCGCCTACAGTTGGCTGCTCGCTGTCAGTCTGCGCTGCCTCTCGCTCGCCCGCTGCCGCCTCCACGCTGGCAATATTGTCCGCTGGCGCCAACGGGGGATTCGTGCCCTCGCGGGCTTGCTCTTCGGGCGGAGCGCTCGGCGCGGCTTCGCCAGCTTCGGGCAGCAGCTCGGTGGGCGTGCCCTCCAGTCCCTGCTCGCGATACTCCGCCTGCAGCGCGGCCTCGCTGGGCACCGGCTCGGGCCCGAGCTCGAGCTCCGGCTCCATCGTCGTGATGCCCCCGATGGTGACGGTGGACGCGCCTTCTAGCCCCATGTCGCTCACGCCGGGGACCACATAGCCGGGCGTGCCGGGCATATCGCGCTCCCACGCCTCGCCGGCTTCGCTCCTGGGCTCGCCCGCGCTACGCTCTGTATCAGCAGGCGCGGGCTGTGCGAGCTGGCCGGGGATATTGCCCGCCATTTGTGGCAGCGTGCCAAGCCAGCGGCGCAGCGCGGCGACGAACGCCTGCGGCTGGTCCTCGCAGACGGGATATCTAGCGTTGGGAATGACCTCGACGGCGGCGTGCGGGTTCACTGAGGCCCACTCCGCGACGGCTGCCGCTGGGCGCTCGGGATCGTCGGCGCCGATGACGACGAGCGCGGGCGGCGCCAGCAGGGCGAAGGCGTTGCGTACGGGCAAATCAAGCTCGCCGGTTAGCATCGCCAGTGGCGCGTACTGGCCGCCGAACTGGTGGGAGCTGGTGTAGCGCTGGGTGACGGTGTCTTCGCTGGCAGCGCTTGACCCTGGCTGCCCGCTCTCTCGCCGCGCGGCCCATCGCAGCGCCGGTCGGGTGGAAAGCAGCGCATAGGGCACCAGGCCAAGGAAAGCGCGCTGCATGGCGCGCATGAGGGTCTGCGGCAACGTTGGCTCGAGATGCGACTCTGCCGCGACATAGGGCGAGACGAGCACTGCCTGGCTGATGAGCGCAGGGCTATCCGAGGCGGCGCGAACCGCTACATTGGCAGCGCGGCCCAGGCCGATCACCATCGCCGGACGGCCCACCACGTCGCGTAGGAAGCCGGTCAGCACGCCGGCGTAGAACTCGCCGGTGTAGGCCACATTGGGACGCTCGGACATCCCATAGCCCAGCCAGTCGAGCGCGTAGACACGATGATCGGCGGACAGCAGCGAGAAGATGCCGCGAAATTCATAGTTCGAGGCGCCAGGCGAGAAGTCGTGCAGCAGCAGCACCGCCTGGGCGTCTTCGGGACCGGCGACGTTGTAGTACATCTCGCCGCCATGCTTGCGGTCAACACGCCCAGCGCCCGGCAGCGCGCTCTGCAGTGGCTGGGGCATCTCCAGCAGGTGGCGCGCGGTGACGACCACCGCGCCTCCGGCCAGGCCAAGCGCCGTCCATGTGAGGCCCCGCCGGACAGTCCGTAGGAATCCCATAGTCTCTATCCTCTCACCAGACGGATACCGCCGTCCGCACTCACATGCGTGCCGGTACTTCCTCGGCAAGTGCCGTACCAACTGTGCGCTGGCTCGCTTGGAGCCTCATAGAATACGACGAGCGAGCGATACACATCGGCGCGCAGATGCCAGTCCGGCGCGGCGGCGAACGGGATGGCCCCGCGGACGAAGGGGATGGCGCAAACGCATGGAAACGCGCGTGTGATGGTTGTGAGGCCTGCGGCGGTCTGCTAAGCTGGAAAGGCGCAAGCATGGCGGTTGGCAAAGACGAGGAGCGTGCGATGACGCTGCCGCCCGACGACGAGTACGAGTTGGAGATCGAGCGCGAGCCGCTGGAGGAGCCTGCGTCTGGTAAGAGCGCGGGTGGACGGCGTGTAGGCGTGCTGCTAGCCGGCCTGCGCCTGCTGCCGCGCCGGCGTGGCGTCGAGGCGCTGGCAGTAGTGGGGGCGCTGGCGCTGGCAGTCGTGATCGTGCTGAATTCGATTCGCGGGGCCGCGCCCGAAGCGAGCATCGCGCCGACCACAGGGCCGGCACCGGAGCAAGTGGTGCTGGCGAGCAACGTCACCTTCGGCGCGTTCACGCTGAATGGTAAGCGCCTGAAGGGTCCGCCGCCGGTGCTGGTGACCCTGCGCCAGGGCACGAATACCGTCACCCTCTCGGCGCCGCCCTTCCAGCCGAAGACCTGCCAGCTGGTATGGCCGGGCCAGCAGCCGGATGGCGCAGACTGCGAAACGGGTGTGGGCGACCAGCACGTCCGGATTGGCGGGCAGACGGTGTTGCCGTCGCTGACGCTCTTCGTGCTTGTCGGAGCCGGCGACCTGCCACCTGAGCTAGCCTCAAGTGCGCAGGCTGCCGTCAGCGCGGCGCTCGACGGCATGAAGCTGCAC